>DATACM010000262.1:0-1918 GCA_036259055.1 Acidimicrobiales bacterium
GGGGGGCCGGTACTTACTCATCCTCAGCTACGATCGTGCCGAAGAAGGGCAGGAAGCTGAAACCAGCCGACGTGCCCCCTTCAACGCTGCAGTTGAGAGGTTCCCCTGCTCGCTTCCCAGCACCCCACCGAGAGCGACCCCGACGAGGTCACCGACGACCCGGCGGCGCTGACGGCGTACGTGCTCGAGCACGTGGAGAGCGCGGTCGACATCCTCGACGCCCTGGTCGACGGGCCCGGCGGGTCGGCCCACGACGAGCCCCTGGAGACGGCCCTGGACCACCTGTACCTGGCCGCCTCGGCGCTACGCCACCGCCCGACGCCGCCCGACCAGGCCGCCCGCCGCCGCCGTTCCCTCAACTAGGGCGTCACTGTCTCCAGGCCCTCGGGGTAGCTGCCGGTGCGTGCCTTCCAGGCGCCGGCGGCCCCTCGCTGCGCCACCAGCCGGGCGACCGCCATGGCCACCCCCGAGGCCGCCGCCCACCCCAGCGCTTCGGACCAGGCGGTGCCCGGGGCGGCGGGGTTGGCGGGAGGGTCGGAGCCCTTGACGCTCCGCCACCCCTTCCGCAGGGCGAGGCGGGTCACCGCCCCGGCGGCCACGCCGCTCACCCCGCCGACGACCTTCCACACCAGTCTCCTGTCCACGAACCCTCTGTGCCCCGATCCTCGGCCGGGCGAACGCCCGGGCACCGCGCCGGGCGGCGCGCGATACTGCCCATGGTTCGACAGTGAGCCTGCCGGACGCGCCCCTCGAACCGATGGGGGCACGCCTTGAGACGGAGGTCCACGTTCCGATGGCGACTGTCGAGGCGTTCGACGACTTCGCGGTGGAGGTGTCGTTCCCCGGCGGGCCCAGCCTGGTGCGGGTCAGTGGGGAGATCGACTGCTACACCGCTCCGACGCTGCAGCAGCGCCTCTTCGAGGTCATCGACGAAGGGGCCCGCCAGATCGTCGTCGACCTGGCAGGGGTCTCGTTCATGGACTCCCAGGGGCTGGCGGCGCTGGTGCGGGCGGTGATGAGGCTCCGTTCGCTGGACGGGCAGCTCACGCTCCGCTCCCCCCGACGCAGCGTCTGCAAGATCGTCGAGATCACCGGCCTGGGCGACCTGCTCCCGGTCGGCTGAGTCGTCTCAGAAGACGACCTCGGCCAGCAGGTCGACCTGCCCGGGATCGGGCACGGTCGGGTCGAGGATGAGCTCGTCCACCCCGACGTCGGCGTAGGCGCCGAGCGCGCCGCTGATGGCCTCGGCCGAACGCAGGGCGCTCCCGGCGATCATCTCGGCGGTCTCGCTGCCCAACAGCTGGTAGTAGTCGAGCAGGTACTCGCGCGACGCCTCTTCGGTGTCGCCGAGCGAGAAGTAGGCCAAGGCGACGATCCTGGGCCGCCCCGCTCGCCCTGCTTCGCTCCATGCCGCGTGCGCCTTCTCGACCATGTCGGCGACGATGTCGGGGGGCAACCCGCCGGCGGTCCAACCCTCGCCGAACTCGGCCACCCGGCGGAAGCTGGCGTCGGCCATCCCGCCGATGACGAGCGGCACGCCCGGCTCTTGGACCGGACGGGGCGCGACGGCGCGGGTGTCGGGGGCCAGAGGCTCCCCGGCCCAGGCGGCCTGCAGCTCTCTGAGCTGCTGGTCGAACCGCTCCCCCCGGCTGGAGAAGTCCCGGCCCGTGAGCTGGTAGTCGGTCGCCCGCCAGCCCACCCCCAGGCCGAGGGTGAGCCGGCCGCCCGAGATCTGGTCGACGGTGATCGCCTGCTTGGCCAGCTCGGCCGTGCTGCGGGCCGGGGCGATGGCGACGTTGGGGAGGAAGCGGATGCGCTCGGTGACGGCGGCGGCGGCGGCGAACACGGTGAGCTCCTCGTACCCCGGGTAGGAGACGGCTCCGATGCTGGAGAGGCTGGAGAACCCGGCGGCGTCGGC
>DATACM010000263.1:0-1787 GCA_036259055.1 Acidimicrobiales bacterium
GCGCTCCTCGTGAAGCGGGGCGTCGACCGGGCCACGGTGCAGTGGCGGGGCAACGTGGAGCTCTCCGTCTTCATGAAGCCCGACGCCGCGCCGGCCGAGTCGGAGGCCGTCGACCGCCAGCTCAAGGCCATGCCCGAGGTCAACCGGTACCACTACGTCAGCAAGCCCGAGGCGTTCGAAGAGTTCAAGAAGATCTTCGCCAACGAGCCCGACGTCCGTGACGCCCTCACCGTCGACCAGATACCCCCGTCGTACCGGGTGGTCCCCAAGGAGGCGGAGCAGACCAAGCTGATCGGGGACCGCTTCGACAACACCGCCGGCGTCCTGCGGGTGAGCTACGCCAAGGACGAGGTCGAGGCGCTCGTCTCGATCACCAACTTCCTCCAGATCATGCTGTGGGCGGTGGCCGTCGTGCTGCTCGGGGCGGCCTGTCTCCTGATCCTCAACACGATCCGCATGGCCATCTTCGCCCGCCGCCGGGAGGTGGCGGTGATGAAGCTGGTGGGGGCGACCAACTGGTTCATCCGCGTCCCCTTCATGCTCGAGGGGCTGGTGCAGGGGATCCTGGGGGCGGCGGCCGCCTTCTCGCTGGTCGTGCTCCTCCGCAACTTCTTCCAGAGCTGGATCCAGGGCTCGAACTCCGACGTGCAGCTGTTCAAGCAGTTCCTCGTCACCAGCAGCGACGTGATGGGCACGGGCGTGCTGCTCGTCATCGTCGGCATGGTCGTCGGCGCGGTGGGTTCGGCCGTTGCGGTGAGCCGCTTCCTGGACGTCTGACATAAGGGCTTCGCCGCACCCCTCGGCGACGCATTGGGTCAGGAATATGGGCCATTCCCGCGCTCTGGAGCGGCCAGAGCCGAACGGCTCGGACTCTGGGCCGCTCAGAGCGCGAATTTGCGCGACTTTCCTGACCCAATGCGGCGCCGGGTGTCGGGGTGCGCTCCCCCTTGCGCTTGTGGCTGTTGTTGCTAGCGTGCGCAAAGTGACACGCCGGCGGGACGCCGTCTCCGTCTTCCTCGCGCTGGTCTCACTGCTGTTGGGTGCGCCGGCGGCGGTCGCCGCCGCGCCGCCTACGACCAAGCCGCTCGAGCAGCAGATCCGCGCCGCCCACGAGGAGGTGGAGGCGGCCTCGGAGGAGGAGGCTCGGCTCCTCGGGCAGATCCAGGCGGCCGAGGCGCGCAAGCGCCAGCTCGACGTCAAGGTCGCCGCCCTGGTGGCCCAGGTGGCCGCCGTCCAGCGGGAGGTCGCCGCCGCCGAGCTGCAGCTGGCCGCGCTGGAGGCGGAGCAGCGCCGGGCCCAGGCCCGCCTCGACGAGACCCTGGCCGCCCTGGCGGCGGCCAAGGCCGAGCTGGTCCGCCAGGCCGTCGCCGCCTACACCGGCCAGTCGGAGGCGGCTCGCTACGTCGACGTCGCCCTGCGCTCCCGGGACATGGCCGAGCTGGTGGCCAAGCGGGCATACCTGAAGGTGGTCGCCGGCAGCCAGACCGAGACGGTGGCGCGCACCGAGGCCCTGCGTGACCAGGTGGGCGACCTCCGGGACCAGCTGGACGCCTCTCGGGCCAAGGCCCAGAGACAGCGCGACCTCGTCGCCGAACAGCACGCCCGGCTGGCGACCCAGCGGGACGCCCAGTCATCGGCCGCCAAGGAAGTGGCGGCCGTCATCGCCGAGGACACCAGGCTCAAGGACGAGGCCCTCCGCCGCAAGGAGGAGTTCGAGGCGAAGGCAGACGCTCTCGAGGCCGAGTCAGACGCCATCGCCGCGACCCTCCGCCGCCGGGCCGAGGCCG
>DATACM010000264.1:0-3410 GCA_036259055.1 Acidimicrobiales bacterium
GTCACCACCATGCTCGTGCTGCCCGGTGGTCTCGAGGTGATGCTCTACGAGCCCCGCCACCAGACGGCGATCTGAAGCCACCGACGGAGCGGAGGCTGCAAGTATCGGGTCATGGCCAACCGAGACGTCGAACGGAACTACTCGGTCCCCGAGTTCGCGGCCAAGCTGCGCCGGCTGGCCGACGCCCTCGAGGCGGACAAGCCCTTCCGCATCCAGGTCGCCGGCCAGCGCATCCGCGTGCCCAAGCGTGCCGCCATAAGCGTCGAGCACGAGCGCGGCGACGACGCCGAGGAGATCGAGTTCCAGCTCAAGTGGCAGCTCGCCGATGTGGGCGAGGGCGACGACAGCGAGGAGGAGCCCGAGGTCTGACCGGCCTTCAGCGGTCCAGCCGCTCGGGGTTGGTCGTGATGCGCCGGGGGCGCAGGAGCACGGCGGTGCGCCGCTCGGCCGCCATGACCCGGTCGTACTCGTCGAAGTCCTCGTGCCGGCCGCCGGCGGCACGGAAGATGTCCCGCAGCAGCAGCCGGACGCCTTCGCCGTCCAGGCCGGGCAGGGGGTCGTCGGGACCAGCCAGCTCGGCCTCCCCCTGGACGGCGACCCAGCGCCACCCCGCCCGGAAGACAAGCGTGCCGTGGGGGCGGGCCCGCAAGTGGCGGAGCTTGACCGCCCCGCCCCGAGCGACGAACCCGACGACCGGCTCGCCGTCGACGGGGTGGTCGAGCACGCCGGCGTTCACGACGCTGGCGTGGGGCGTGCCGTCGGCCCGCACGACGACGGCGACGGCCAGCCCGTGGTCGGCGGCGGCCAGCTCGCGCACGAGGTCCAACGGGGCGGGCACCCCGACCAAGGTAGGCGGGCCCGCCTCTACCCTGGGACGGTGCCCGAGCTCCCGGAGGTGCAGGCGCTGGCCGAGCGGCTGGACGCCGCCGTCGGCGGCGGGGTGTTCGCCGGCGCGGTGGTGCACCAGTTCTCCGCCCTGAAGACGGTCGTCCCCGGGCCCGAGACGCTGGTCGGGCGCACCCTGGTCGGGGTGGGGCGGCGGGGCAAGTACCTGATCTTCGACTTCGACGGGCCCCGGATCCTCGCCCATCTCTCCCAGGGCGGGCGGGTCGACGTGGAGGACCCCCCGAAGCAGACCCGGCCCAAGGGGGCGGTGGTGAGGCTGCGCTTCGAGGGACGGCCGTCGGTGCTCTTCAAGGAGTTCGGCACCGAGCGCAAGGCGGGCGCCTGGGTGGTCGACGCCGGCGACGAGGGACCGCTGGCCCTCCTCGGCGTGGAGCCGTTCTCCGACGCCTACGCCGAGCTCGTCCTCACCTCGGCCGACCAGCGCCGGGTGCACACCCTCCTGCGCGACCAGCGCACGGTGGCCGGCATCGGCCGGGGTTACTCCGACGACATCCTCCACCGGGCGCGCATCTCCCCCTACGCCACCCTCGCCGGCCTCTCCGAAGCCGACCGCCGGGCCCTGCTCGACGCCACCCACGACGTCCTCACGGAGGCCCTCGCCGCCGAGCGCAGGCGCACTGGCGGGCTGCCCACCAAGATCGGCGACCACTTCACCGTGCACGGCCGCCACGGCCACCCCTGCCCGACGTGCGGAGCCGACCTGCGCCGCGTCTCCTACGAGTCCTACGAGGTCACCTACTGCCCGGCGTGCCAGACGGACGGCAAGGTCCTGGCCGACCGGCGCCTCTCCCGCCTGGTGCGCTGAGGCTGCCCGCCGCGCCTGCCCGAGCGACCGCTGGCACCGCTGACCACTTCGGCGAACTGATCGGGAAAGTGGCTCTCCAGTGGCCACCTGGCCGATCAGTTCGTCAAACGGCACGCCTTCGGCTAGGCGCCCGGGACCGCCGGCTGGCCGTGCTGGCCGCCCTCGAACACCGCCACCTTCACCCCCCGGTCGGCCAGGGCGGCGAGGAACGGGCCGGGCTCGGCCAGCGCCGCCAGCCCCGCCGCCCCGGTACGGGCCAGGCGGCCCTCCGACGCCCACCGGCAGGCCAGCGCTGCCACCGCCCCGGCGGCCAGGGCCGGGCGGTCGACCGCTCCGAGCACCCGCTCGTCGAGCACCGACCCCTGCCGCCCCCGCACCTCGACCCGGAGACCACCGAGACCTCCCTCGGGATGAGGTCGCCGGAGCATGGGCAGCCGGGCGGTGAGGCGGTCGCGGCGGTTGGCCGCCATCCGGGCCGTCACCCGGCGGACGCCGGGGAAGGCGGGAGCCAGCAGGATGGGCTCGGGCAGGGCCGCCCGGTAGCAGTCGACCGCCCGGATGGGCTCGGGGAACCAGCACAGCTCTCGGCCCGAGCCGGCCCGCCGCCGCTGCCACTCCCCGTCCCGGAGGTCGACGGCCTCGCCGGCCAGGGCCCGGTGGTGCTGGCGGGCGCACGCCGGCCCTCCGGTCCCCACCTTGGCCACGTGGACCTCGTCCACGTGCTCGAGGGCCCGAGCACCCAGGGCGGCGAGGACGCAGGACAGCCCGGGGGAGAAGCCGGCGCCGACGACCACGTGGGCGCCGGCGGCACGGGCGGCCCCGTCGAGGGCCAGTAGGGCCCGGACCTCGGCCACCGCGTCGGCCACCGACACCACATGGGCGCCCCCGGCGACGGCCGCCTCGGCCACCTCACGCTGCCCGCCCGGCGCGGCCAGGAGGAACACGTCGCCGGGCCGGGCCGAGGGGACGCGGTCGGACGCCCGGGCGGGCTCTCCGAGCGACGCCGCCACCCGCTCGACCCGGGCGGCGTCGGTGTCGACCAACACCAGGTTCTCGGGCGGCTCCAGGGTCACGAGCTGGCGCCCGGCCCGGGCGCCGCATGCCCCGGCGCCGACCAGCACCACCCTCACGAGGTCTCCCCGCCCCCGTCGATCGGCGGCGCGGCGCTAGCGGAAGTCGGGGCCGGACAGCTCACGCCAGCCGCCGCGTCCTTGAGGAGGCACCTCGCCGTGACCCCGCAGCCGGATGGCGGCGGTGGCGATGCCCGCCAAGCTCAAGGCCAGGGCGGCACGGCGGATCATCCTGACGGGCGCCGAGCGGCTCACGTGGGGCTAGCTGGAATCGAACCAGCGACCTCATCCTTATCAGGGATGCGCTCTAACCGACTGAGCTATAGCCCCAGCAAACTCCTGGTCAGAGCCCCATCAGGGGGAACTCGTCGCGTCATGGGCCCTCAGTTTACGAGCCACGTCGACCGCCCCGCACCTCACGACCCTGCGGTGACCTGGGCCTCAACGAGAGAGCGACGCACGCGGACACGATCCGGCTACTTGTCTCGAACCACCACCTAAGGCCCTAGGCAGGCCAGCCTTGGGCTGAGGTGTCCGACGGGTGGCTCGGGAACCGGCTGCCCACCAGGTGCTGTGTGGCTGGGGAATGGAGAGCTCCCGTCGGGCACCGTTGCGCGGGGAGTGGCTCG
>DATACM010000265.1:0-7225 GCA_036259055.1 Acidimicrobiales bacterium
CGTGCAGCTGAACCGCCTGCAGGTGATCGAGGCCGACCGCCTCAACGACCATCCCGCCAACACCCGGGCGGTGGTGCGCGACTTCGCCCGCCCCCGGGGGGTGATCCAGACCGCCGACGGCGTCGTCGTCGCCACCTCGACACCCACGGGTGGCGAGTTCGAGCGGCTGCGCACCTACCCCGAGGGCCCGCTGTTCGCCCACCTCACCGGGTACTTCTCGTTCACCTACGGGGCCGACGGTGTCGAGCGCACGTACAACGACGCTCTCACCGGTCGCGACCGCAGGCTCAGCATCGACCGCCTCGGCGACCTCCTCCTCGAGAAGGACCAGACCGCCAACGTCACCCTGACCGTCTCGAAGCGGCTCCAGCAGGTGGCCGTCCAGGCCCTGGGCCCCCGCAAGGGGGCGGTGGTGGCGGTCGACCCCAAGACGGGGGCCATCCTGGCCATGGCCGACTTCCCCTCCTACGACCCCAACCCCCTGTCCGCCCACGACCAGGACGCCGTCCGGGAGACGTGGGAGCGGCTCAACGCCGATCCCAACAAGCCCCTGCTCCCCCGCGCCTACCGGGAGCGCTACTTCCCGGGCTCCAGCTTCAAGGTCGTGACCGCCGCCGCCGGCCTGGCCACCGGGGTCGCCACCCCGACCCAGCCCGTGTACCCCACGCTCACCGAGCTGCGGCTGCCCCAAACGACCCGGCCCCTCCGGAACTTCGGCGGGGGGCGGTGCGGGGGGCCGTTGCCCGAGGCGCTGCGGGTCTCGTGCAACACCTCCTTCGCCCAGCTCGGGCTCGACCTGGGCGGCGACCGCCTGGCCGCCACCGCCGAGGCGTTCGGTTTCAACGAGGCCCCGCCCGTCGACCTGCCCTTCGCGATCCCCTCGACGTTCCCCGCGCCGTCCGAGTTCGTCCGGGACCGACCGGCCCTGGCCCGCTCGGCCATCGGCCAGCAGGACGTGACGGCCACGCCCCTCGAGATGGCCCTGGTCTCGGCGGGCATCGCCAACGGCGGGGTGGTCATGACGCCCCACGTGATGGCCGAGGTGCGCGACGCCGAGGGACGGGTGATCGAGAGCTTCGCCCCCCGGCCGTGGACCCAGGCCGTCTCCCCTGGGGTCGCCGGCACCGTGCGGGACATGATGGTCGGGGTCGTGCAGCGCGGGACGGGTACCCGGGGGCAGATCCCAGGGATCCCCGTCGCCGGCAAGACGGGGACCGCCGAGACCGGGCGGGACACCACCCACGTGTGGTTCACCGCCTTCGCCCCCGCCAACGACCCCCGCATCGCGGTCGCCGTGATGCTCGAGGACCTGCCCAACGTGGACGAGGCCACCGGCGGCACCCTCGCCGCGCCCATCGCCCAGACCGTGATGAGGGCGGCCTTGGGCGCATGACGATATCTCTGCCCCGGCGGGGCCCCAACCCCGCCTCCTCGCCCCAGGTGGGGCCCCTGCCCCACCGGGCGCGGTCGCCTCTGCCCCGGCGGGGCCCCAACCCCGCCTCCTCGCCCCAGGTGGGGCCCCTGCCCCACCGGGCGCGGTGCTGCGTCCCGTAGGCTGGGGTCCCGGCATGGCCCAGCAGGTCTTCACCGGCCGGTACCAGATCGTCCGCCACCTCGCCCGCGGCGGCATGGCCGAGGTGTACCTGGCCCGCGACCTGCTCCTCGACCGGCCGGTCGCCCTCAAGGTCCTGTTCCCCGAGTTCTCGTCGGACCGCAATTTCGTCGAGCGCTTCCGCCGGGAGGCGCGCGCCGCCGCCAACCTGAACCACCCCAACATCGTCGCCGTCTACGACTGGGGCGAGGAGGGCGGCACCTACTTCATCGTCATGGAGTTCGTGGACGGCCCCACCCTGCGCGAGCTCATCCGCCACGAGGGGCCGCTGCTTCCCTTCCGGGCCGCCGAGATCGCCGCCGAGATCGCCGGCGCCCTCGACTTCGCCCACCGCCGGGGCGTCATCCACCGCGACGTCAAGCCCGGCAACGTCCTGATCTCGGGGCTCGTGAAGGTCACCGACTTCGGGATCGCCAGGGCGGCTGCCGGCGATCCCCAGGAGAGCCTCACCCAGACCGGCGCGGTGATGGGTACCGCCACCTATTTCTCCCCCGAGCAGGCCCAGGGGCTGCAGATAGACCCCCGCAGCGACGTGTACTCGCTCGGCGTCGTGCTCTATGAGATGGTGACCGGACGGCCGCCGTTCATCGGCGACTCCCCGGTCGCCATCGCCTACCAGCACGTGCGGGAGACGCCGGTGCCGCCGTCGCAGCACAACCCCGACGTCCCCCCCGAGTTCGAGGCCGTGATCATGAAGGCGATGGCGAAGAACCGGGCCAACCGCTACGCCTCGGCCCAGGACCTGCGCTCCGACCTGCTGCGCTTCAGCCACGGCCAGGCGGTGACGGCCGAGCCGCTGCTCGCCGCCGGTGCCGCCGGCGACGCCACCGGGGTGATGGCCGAGACCCGCGTGGCGGGGGCCGACGGCACCCGGGTGATGCCGCCGCCCGCCGAGGTGCTGGTGGAGGAGGAGCCGCCGCCCCGTCGGCGCACGAGCGCCTACTTCGTGTTGCTGGTCGTGTTGCTGGCGGTGCTGGCCGGGCTCCTCGTGCTCCTGGCGCGCCAGCTCGGGATCGGCACCGAGGCCAAGGTGCCGGTCCCCCAGGTCGTCGGGAAGTCGGAGGCCGACGCCGTCCGCGATCTGGCCAGCGTCGGCCTCAAGGCCGACTCGATCCGGGTCAACGACGACAACACGCCCCAGGGGACGGTGTTCGACCAGGACCCCAAGGCGGGCGTCGAGCTGGACAAGAACGACACCGTCAGGATCAGGGTCAGCCTCGGGCCGGTGCCGGTCGAGGTCCCCGACGTGCGCAACCGCAAGATCGACTCGGCCAGCGACCTGCTCACCGAGAAGGGCTTCCAGGTGGTGGTCGTCGACCGGCCCGACGACAGGGTCCCTGCCGAGACCGTGCTGGACCAGGACCCCAAGCCGGGCGGCACCGCGCCGCGCGGCTCGAAGGTCACCCTCATCGTCTCCAGCGGACGGGAGCAGGTCGCCGTCCCCAACGTGGCCGGGCGCGAGCAGTCGGAGGCGGCCAACCTCCTCGGGCGGGCCGGCTTCACCGCCGCGGTGAGGCAGGAGAGCTCGGACACGGTGGAAGCGGGCAGGGTCATCCGCACCGAGCCGCCGGCGCCGACGCCGCTGTCCAAGGGGTCGACGGTCACCCTCGTCGTGTCGTCGGGCCCGGCGCCCACGACCACGGCACCCCAGGTCACGATCCTGCCCACGACGCCTCGGCCCACCACGACGACGCCCTAGGGGGCGCTCGTCGACACCGCCAGCCCGGCCAGGAAGTTGGCCATCAGCTGCTTGCCCGAGGTGGTGAGGATGGACTCGGGGTGGAACTGCACCCCCTCCACCGAAAGCTCCCGGTGGCGGACGGCCATCACCGTGCCGTCGTCGGTCCACGCCGTCACCTCGAGCTCGGGCGGGACGGACTCCGGGTCGATCACGAGGGAGTGGTAGCGGGTCGCCTCGAACGGCTGGGGAAGACCGGCCAGCACGCCCTGGCCCCGGTGGTGCACGACCGAGGTCTTGCCGTGGACGACCTCGGCCGCCCGCACGACCCTGCCGCCGAACACCTGCCCGATGCACTGGTGCCCGAGGCACACACCCAGGATGGGGACGCGACCGGCCAGCCGCTCGATGACGGCGTTGCTGACGCCGGCGTCCTCGGGGCGACCCGGGCCCGGCGAGACGAGGATGCCGTCGGGGCCCATGGCCTCGACCGCGTCGAGCGTGAGCTCGTCGTGGCGGTGGACGACGGGGTCGGCCCCCAGCTCTCCCAGGTACTGCACCAGGTTGTAGACGAACGAGTCGTAGTTGTCGATGACGAGCACGTGCGACGGCATTGCCCAACCCTAGGCGGAGGAACCTCCTCGTCCGGCCGTGTATCAGCGCCGGGCCGACCGGCTCTGTAGGGGCGAGAGCCACGGACGAGGAGGAGCGAGATGGCCGCAGTGCAGTTCGACAAGGGGGTCGAGGTCCTGCTGGCCGTCTCCGCTCCCCCCTCCGCCCGTCCGTCGAGAGCGGCGATCCGGCGGCGCCGGGTCCGCCGGGTCCACGCCATCTGGCGACACGAGGTCGTCGGGGCGTTGCCGTCGGCGCCCGAGCCCGAGGACCACTGGGACGACGGCGCCCGGGCCTCGCTGGCCATGGTCGGCTTCACGTACCGGGCGTAGAGCTGGGGGTCGGTCGGGGGTGGTCCGGGGGGCGGAGCCCCCCGACGTCGGCCTATCCTCCCGCCATGGCGAACAAGCGCGGCGCCTCGCCCGCCCGATCGGCGAAGCCGGGGAAGGGGCCCACCGCCAGCAAGCGGGTCACGCCCAAGGGGACGGGGCGCTACACCCCTCCGGTGCCCAAGACCCAGAAGGTGAGCCCCATGTGGGTGCCGATCGTCATGTTCACCTGCCTCTTGGGCGGGATGTTCATGATCATCCTCAACTACGTGAGCATCCTGCCCAAGAGCCCGCACAACGGCTGGCTCCTCGGCGGCCTCGGCCTCATCACCGTCGGCTTCATCACCGCCACCCGGTACCACTGAGCGGCGAAATCACACCGCTGTAGTTCTCCACAGCTGTGGACGGCCTTGGGGATCACTCGAACGTGGGGGCGACCAAGTCCATGTCCTCCTGGCAGTGGCGGGGGGGAGGAGGCATCTCCTCGGCCGCCTGGGTCATGCGCACCTCGGTGCCGCAGATCGAGCACCGGTAGCGCAGGTTCACCCTGCGCATCTCCCCGGGCGGAGGGGGCTCGTTGGGCCGGGCCAGGCCGCCCAGGACCATCATCCCGACCCGCATGATGAGGACGAACGCCGCCAGCGCTATGAGCACCTTGAGCAGGAACCACCCCATGGCGTTCCTCAGCCCAGGCGCTCGACGACGGTGGCGTTGGCCATGCCCCCTCCCTCGCAGGTGGTGACGAGGCCGAAACGGCCGCCGATGCGTTCGAGTTCCCACAGCGCCGTCGTGAGCAGGCGGGCCCCCGAGCAGCCGAGCGGGTGGCCGAGGGCGATGGCCCCGCCGCAGGTGTTCACCCGCTCGAGGTCGACGTCGTGCTCGGCCGCCCACGCCAGCACGACCGGGGCGAACGCCTCGTTGACCTCGAACCGGTCGACGTCGTCCAGGCCGAGGCCGGCCCGGTCGAGGGCGGCGGCGGTGGCCGGGATGGGGCCGGTGAGCATGGTGACCGGGTCGACGCCCACCACCGAGAAGGCGGCGAAGCGGGCCCAGGGCTGCAGCCCCAGCCGGGAGGCGGCCTCCTCGCTGGCGACCAGGAGGGCGGCGGCGCCGTCGGACACCTGCGACGAGTTGCCGGCGGTGATCCGTCCCCCGGCCTTGAACGCCGGCTTGAGGGCGGCCAGCGCCTGGAGGCTGGTGTCGGTGCGGACGCCCTCGTCGGCGCGCAGCTCCTTCTTGCCCCGTGGGGTCTCGACGGTGACGGGCACGAGCTCGCCGTCGAACCAACCTTCGGCGGTGGCCCTGGCCGCCCGCCGGTGGCTCTCCAGGCTGTAGGCGTCGAGCTCCTCCCGGGACAGGTCCCAGCGCTCGGCCACCAGCTCGGCGGCGATGCCCTGGGGCACCAGGCCCCCCACCGGCTGGTAGCGCTGGACCATCCTGGGCCCGAAGGGCATGCCCGGCCCCTTGACCGTGGTGATGCCCATGGGGATGCGGCTCATGGACTCCACGCCCCCGGCCACCACCACGTCGTAGGCGCCCGCCATCACCCCCTGGGCGGCGAAGTGCACCGCCTGCTGGCCCGAGCCGCACTGGCGGTCGACGGTGGTGCCCGGCACCGACTCGGGGAACCCGGCCGCCAGGGCGGCGTTGCGGGCCACGTTCAGTCCCTGCTCCCCGGTCTGGGACACGTAGCCCAGGATCACGTCGTCGATCACGGCGGGGTCGAGGCCGTTGCGCTCGACGACGGCCCGCAGCACCTCGGCGGCCAGGTCGACGGGGTGCCAGCCGGCGAGGCCGCCGTTGCGCCGGCCGATCGGCGTGCGCACGGCGTCGACGACGACGGCGGTGCTCATCTCCGGCCCAGTCTGCACCTCCCGGCCGCGGCGGGGCGAAGCCGTACGCTGCGGCCGGTATGCGCCCTGTGGTCGACGTGGTCGTCTTCGCCGTCGGGCTGTCGCTGGTGGCGGCGACGGTGGCCTCGGCCGTCCGCACGGTGGTGCTGCCGCGAGGGGTGCAGTCCAAGCTGACGACGGCCGTCTTCCTGGCCATGAGGGCGTTGTTCCGGGTGCGGCTGGGGCGGGCCCCGACCTATGAGCGGCGGGACCGGGTGATGGCCCCGTACGCGCCCCTCAGCCTCCTCACCCTGGCCGGGGTGTGGCTGGTCCTGGTGGGAACCGGCTACACGGCGATGTACTGGTCTCTCGCCGGCCGGACGCTACGGGAGGCGGTGACGCTCAGCGGCTCGTCGCTTCTGACCCTGGGCTTCCTGCGCCCGAACGACCTGCCATCGATCTACCTCGCCTTCACCGAGGCGAGCCTGGGCCTCGGCCTCCTCGCCCTGATCATCACCTACCTCCCCAGCATCTACACCACGTTCTCCCGGCGGGAGGCGGCGGTGGCGCATCTCGAGGTGCGGGCCGGCTCGCCTCCGTCGGGCGTGGAGATCCTCGAGCGCTTCGCCCGCATCTCCTGGCTGGGAGGGCTGGCGGGGCTGTGGGACCGCTGGGAGAGCTGGTTCGTCGAGACGGAGGAGAGCCACACCTCGTTCCCCGCCCTGGTGTTCTTCCGCTCGCCCCAGCCCGACCACTCGTGGGTCACCGCCGCCGGCGCCGTGCTCGATGCCGCTGCCCTGGCCTCGTCGACCATGGAGGAGCACGACCCCGACGCCGAGCTCATGATCCGCGCCGGCACGGTGTGCCTGCGCCGGATCGCCGACTTCTTCGGGCTGAAGTACGACCCCGCCCCCCGGCCGGCGGACCCGATCACCGTCTCCCGGGAGGAGTACGACGAGGCCTACGACCGCCTGGCCGCCGCCGGGATCAAGCTCAAGCCCGACCGGGACCAGGCCTGGCGAGACTTCGCCGGCTGGCGGGTGAACTACGACACCGTCCTCGTCACCCTGGCCGGGCTGGTGGGCGCGCCGTACGCCCCCTGGTCGTCCGACCGGTCGGTGCGGCCGGCCGTCCGCCTCATGGGAGGGCGCGGCCGCGCCGC
>DATACM010000266.1:0-2172 GCA_036259055.1 Acidimicrobiales bacterium
CCGGCGTCGACCTCGATCTCGTTGATGTCGGCGTGGCGGGGCTCGACCTGGGGGATGCGGGGATGGGTGAGCAGGAGGTTGGTGCGGTCGAGGCTGCGGTTGCGGTCGGCCTCGGCCAGGGCCTCCAGGGTGGCGTCGACGGTGAGCATCTGGGGGACCGCGTGCACCACCAACCCGGGGAGCTCGAAGCGCTCGTAGCTCATGCGGTGGGCGAAGTGGAACGCGGAGAAGGTGTCGGCCAGCGCCGAGTAGGGGCTGCCGGTTCCGGGGAGGCGGGGCGTGTCGTGGTTGCCGGTGATGACGACGGCGGGGATCCCGTGCTCGCGGATGCGGCTCAGGGCCTGCTGCGCCACGCGGAAGGACCGGTAGGTGGGCCTCGGGTGGTCGAAGATGTCGCCCAGCCACACGACCAGGTCGGGCTCCTGGGCGAGCGCCAGCTCGACCGCTCGACGGAACGACTCCTCGAAGTCGAGCTCGCGCTGGTTCACCCCGTTGGCGGCGGTGAACGGGTAGTACGACCGCCCGAGATGGGCGTCCCCGAGGGCGGCGATCCTCATCAGTCGACGAGTGCGGCGACGTTGGGCGGCGCGGTGGCCAGGGGCGCGGGGGGAGGCGGGCAGGCGCGGACTACGTCGGCGTAGAGGTCGACCTTGGCCGGCACCGCGAAGGGCGCCTCGAGGTTGGCGAGCAGGCACTCGCCCGGCATCAGGGTCTGGATCTCGGGACCCAGGGCGCTGATGTCCTGCTTGGACGACGAGCGCAGGATCGTGCGGTCCTTGTCGTCGGCCAGGCCGAGGATGAAGAACGTGTTGAACTGGCTCAACAGCTCGTCGTCGAGCAGCTTGGGCTGCTGGGTGACCGCGCACAGGCCGACCTTGAACTTGCGGCCCTCTCGGGCGACGCGGGGAAAGACGTTCGACTCGCGATCCTTGGACGCGCCGAGCACCCGCTGGGCTTCCTCGAGCACGACGGCCACGACCGGCAGGCGCTCGTGGGCCTCGGGGTCGTCGAGGTAGGCGGCCGACCACTCGTCGAGCACCCGGCGGGTGAGGAAAGAGGCGACCAGGACCTCCTCGGTGGAGCCCAGGCCACTCACGTCGACCAGTACGACCTTGCCCTCGCGCAGGTCGCGGAGCACCGCCCCGCCCACCGAGACGTGGGCGTCGGCCGCCACGCACGGGAGCTCGACGATGCGGCGGGCCCGGCGGTGCACCACCTGCAGCGTGTTGAGGGCGACCCGGCCGGACACCTCGACCTCGCGGAAGCCGGGCAGGTCGTCGACCTGGGCGAACTGCAGGAGCCACGCCAGCCCATCGGTGGACGCCGCGCCCGAGTAGTGGCGCTCCAGCTCGAACAGCGCTTCCTCCTGGGGGCGGGTCCACTCGTAGGCAGTGCGCAGGTCGTCGACGGTGAGCTCGGACAGGCCGACCCGGAGGCTCGACGTGCCCGGCAACGAGCGGGCGGCGTAGGTGCGCAGCCGCTCGCCCGCCCACGGGTGGCGGGCCAGCTGGGCGCGGTACTCCCCGTGCGGGTCGACGAGGAGGAGGCCGTACCGGCCCTGGGCCCGGAGGACCCCGGCGGCGAGGACCATCATGAGGTTGGACTTGCCCATTCCGGTGGTGGCGAAGACGCCCACGTGGCTGGCCAGGCTGCGGCCGGGGATGCCGACCTCGACGTCGACCACCGTCTCGCCACTGCGCAGACGGCCCACCGGGAGATCGCCCATCCGCGAGCGGAGGAAGGCGAAGTCGGCCGGCTCGGGCGCCACCACCCGGGAGAACTGCGTGGGGAGGCTCTTGGGCTTGCGGAACTCGATGGTGCCGTCTGCCCCGGTGGCCAGGTAGCCCAGGCAGCGGCAGGTCGCCACCCGGTAGGTGCGGCGGCCCTGCTCGTACAGCTGGTGGGTGCCGGCCTCGCCGCGGCTGTCGTCGGCCAGCAGCGTGCCGGCCACCCGCTCGGCCCAGCCCGGCTCGCGGTGCTCGGTGCCGTAGGTGACGTCGACGACGCGGAACAGGTAGCGGCGGCCGTTGGCCTCGTCGACCGCCACCAGGAGCTCGCCGAGGAAGAGGTCCTCGTCGGGCGCCGCCCGGAACACCCCCTCGAGGACGTTCTTCCCGAAGAGTCGGCCCCGCCCGCCGGCGCCGGCGTGAGCGTCGGCGGCGCTCATGCCCG
>DATACM010000267.1:0-6040 GCA_036259055.1 Acidimicrobiales bacterium
CGTCGGATGACCGAGGATCTCTCGTCAGGCGACGAACAGCCGGGCGTCCGGTAGCGGATCCAGGTCGCCGACGCAGGCCGAGACCGCGTCTTTGGGGTTGGCGGCGAGATCGGCGACGAAGCCCCGCTGGTAGGCCTGGCACGCCTTCCGACTCATCCACCGGCGCAGCCCGGGAATGGCGGGCAGGTCGAGGGAGCCGGCGATGCCATGGCCAAGGCACTCGAGCCGCCGCGGGAGCTCTTCGCCGGCCTGGAGCGCGTCGGCGATCGCCGCGCCCACGGTCGTGCCTGTCGAGCCCACGATCGGCGACGACCACAGCGCGTCGAGGTCGGTCGCCCGCCAGTTCTGGGGCGGGTTCTCCTCGGACGGCCTCGGGACCTTCGTCTCGGCGAGGAAGACGTCCGCCGGCGCGCCGGTCGCGTCCCGGACCGCTCGGTACAGCGCCGGCCCGCTCGCCACGTCGCCGTGGGCCCCCAGCTCGAACGCCACCTCCACGTCGGCCACGCCGGCCCGCACCGCCGCCACCGCCAGGTCGCGGGTCACCCCCTGCTCCAGGCACCCGTCGCCGAAGACCATCCCGCCCCCCTCGAGAGCGAGGCCGTGGGTGTTGTCCCAGTCGTGGAAGACCTTGGCCAGCAGGTCGCCGAGGGAGATGCGCGGGTACCCGCTCGTCCTCGCCTCCACCGCGGCAAGCGTGCGGCTGTAGACCATTTCTCTCGGCACCAGCCGGAGGGGCAACGCCAGCTCCCGCAGCGCCCCGGCCGTATCCGAGGCGACCTTTCGGCGCAGCCCCTCCCAGAAGGCCGGGTAGCGCAGCTGCCAGAACTCCCTGATGGCCGCCACGGGGGTGCGGAGGTGCCCGGCGGCGAACGCGTCCGTGAGGTAGTGCTGCGCCGCCGCCTCTCGGGCCATGGCCCGCGAGAGGTCGCCGCCCTGCCGGCCCAGCTCCCGTGCCTCGTCCAGAGCGCGCTCGTGGAGATGGCGGTACGCCCGGACGGCGGAGCCGAAGAGCGCGGTCGGACGGTCGGCCACGGTGGCCGAACCGCGCCGGCCGGGGGCGACGAAGTGGTCGTCGTTCGACGCTCCGAGGGCCAGGAAGCGGTCTCGTACCCGTCGCTCGACGTCGGTCTCGGCGGCCGTGGCGCTGAAGTCGAACTCGGCGAACTCCCCGCCCGGCTCGAACCGGGCGTCGACGACCCCCTGGTCCGCCGCCATCACCTTCAGGGCGGCGACGACCTCGTCGCTCGTAGCCGGCTGCGTTCCCCGGTCGCCGGGGCGGGCCGCCAGCGCGAACAGCCCGTCGCCGGCCAGCACCGCGGTGTCCGGACGATCGCCCGGCGGGGCGGGCACCGGAGACCCGTCGGCGACGAAGTAGTCCCCGCTCAGGGCGACGACGTCGCCGAAGCCCAGCACGAGCCGCCGGTCGGGTGCCTCGCCGCCGACATTCACCTGCGCCGCGCCGGTGGCGGCGTCGCCCAGGGCGCGGTGCTCCTGGGCCCTCACCTCCGCCTCATCCCTTCTGGCCGGGGAAGACGTCGACCTCGGAGGGGTGCCACACGGGGTGGTCTCCTGAGGTCTCCACGTTGAAGCCGTAGTCGTAGGCGACGGACCCGCCGATGCTGCCGCCGACGAACGTCAGCACCGCCGCCGCCAACGTCAGGACCAGCACCACGACACCGGTGTGGAGGTCGTCGTTGTAGGCGAACCAGCGCAGGGCGATGTCGACGAGGACCAGCACGGTGACCGCCACCATCGTCCAGCCGTGGGCGTTCACCGTCCGGCGAGCCTGGGTCCCCTTCTGGGTCGACTTGAGCCAGTCCCAGAAGCCGGTCAGGGCGGCGAACACCGACACAATGGCCCCGCCGACCATCGTGAACGTGCCGGCTCGATAGAAGTCGCGCGCCCACTCCTGGTCCTGGCCCACGAACGAGATGAGGTCGAAGGCGGCGACCAGCATGTAGGCGCCGACGGGGATGTCGGTGAGCGGAGGGTGCAGGGGTTTGCCGGCCCAGCCTCGGAGGCCCTTGAACTTGCGGCCGCGGAGCGTCAGCGCCGGGCGGAACGAGAACTTGCGCATCGGTGATCAGCCCTTCCTCGGTCTGGGGACCACGGTGACGCAGCACTCGCCCGGCCTGGCGTCGGGCCGGGCCTCGAGGTCGGTGCCGCCTACGCCCTCGACCACGCCATCGAGCACCGCGAGGTTCATGCCGCACACCACGTCGCGGTGGCGCTCGGAGAGAGCGTGGAAGGGGCAGTTGCCCAGGCGTATCGCCCGCCCCTCCCGTCGTGGCTCGTAGCCGTAGCGGCCGAGCGCCTCGGCCAGGGCGGTCATCCGCCGCTCCCGGCCTGGGCGACCGCCGAGGTGGGCTTGTACCTGCTCGCCCAGCTGTCGACCGAACCGCCGGCCCACCTCGACCACCGACTCCCGCGCCGGCCGGTCCCCACCTTCCTCCACCGCTTGGGCCAACAGCTCCGCGGCCAGGTCGTAGGTGCGCGGGGGGAGGCTGACGGAGTGGTCGGAGGCCGACCGGCGGTAGAGCTTGGCGGGACGCCCGGCTCCCGGACCGGTCCGTCCGGTCAGGCGCCGGAAGCTCGCTTCGAGCAGACCGGCGTCCACCAACTTGTCGAGATGGAAGGCGGCCAGGGCGCGCTGTATGCCGACGCCGGCGGCCGCCTGGTCTCTGCTCACGTCCCCCTGCTGGGCGGCAACGTAGCGGTACAGCGACCGGCGTACCGGGTCCTGGAGGGAGCCGATGGCGGCGACCTCGTCATCGAGAGGCGCCCGGTCGGCCGCATCAAGGCTCACGTGCCCTCCTCCCGTGTATGATAAGCATACCTGGAGTTTAGAATCTCGGAGGCAGCTTCGCAACACTCGGTTCCCGCGAGGGACGTTGCCGGCTTGCCGCGGACGGCCAGCGGTTCGGTACCACGTCCAACAACCCGGAGGAGACGCCGTGACGATCACCCGATTGCCCGAAAGCCTGGAACCCTCGGTCGGTCACCGGCCGGCGTTGCGGGTCATCCGGGGCGGCGTGACGATCGATCTCGACGCCGCCGAGCGGGCGGTCGCCGACCTTCTGCTCGCCCTCGGACAGGACCCGCAGGCCGAGCACACCCGGGAGACTCCTCGTCGAGTCGCGGCCGCTTATGCCGAGCTCCTCACACCCCGTGAGTTCACCCTCACGACGTTCCCCAACGACGAGGGGTACGACGAGCTCGTCGTGGCCCGCGAGATCCCGTTCCACTCGCTGTGCGAGCACCACATGCTCCCCTTCAAGGGAGTCGCCCACGTCGGCTACCTGCCGGGCGAGCACATCCTCGGGCTGTCCAAGCTGGCTCGGGTGGTCGAGCTGTTCGCCCGGGGCCTGCAGGTCCAGGAGCGCCTGACCAAGCAGGTGGCGGACTGGCTGGAGGAGGCCCTCCACCCCAAAGGGGTCGGCGTGGTCGTAGAGGCGGAACACCTGTGCATGTCCCTCCGCGGCGTTCAGGCGAGAGGGTCGGTGACGGTGACCTCGGCGCTGCACGGTGTGCTGCGGGAAGACGCTCGCTCGCGGTCGGAGTTCTTCTCGCTCACCGGCGTGCGGGCGTGACGCGTTCGTCTCAGGCGGCACGGCGACGGGCCGGCAATGGTTGCGCTGGCCGGTTGCGGGCGTCGACGAGGGCGTCGAGCGCAGACTCGTAGGAGGCTGCCAAGCGGCCCCGGGCCTCCGGTCCCAACAGCGGATGGCGCACTCGGAGCACCACGTGGAGCTGGTCGTTGGCCGTGAGCGCCCCTATCGCCAGCCCGAGGGGCATCTTGGCCGGCGGCGAGAACCAGACGTGGGTAGGAGGGCCGACGCCAGGCCCGAAGTCGAGATCGTGCTCCAGCGCGCCCAGGTTGGAGAGCAGGGTGGTCGGCATCACCCGCTCTCGGGCAGCCAGTCGAACGATCCCGCGCCTGGCGACGGCGGGCAGCGACTGGACGTGCCGGAGGCAGCCGGCCACGGCCGCCGCCGCGCCGTGCTCCTTGATCCGTCGGGTGCGTCGCCGGACGGCGTCAACGGTTGCCGACGGCGAGACCCGGTGACGTGGGAGCGTGACCACGGGGACCATGAAGGTGAGGTTCCCGAAGCCCTCACGCCACTGACGCCGGGGGCGCAGGTTCACCGGCATGAGGACGCTCAACCGCCGGCAAGGGCTTGCGTGCTCGGCGTTCCATCTGGCGACGGTCAGGTGAAGGGCGGCGACGAGGAGATCGTTGACGGTGAGCCCATCCCGGGCCGTCTCCCTGAGCGCACGGGTACGGGGGGCGTCGAGGCGGAGGAAGTGGAGCGCATACCCGGGGACGCCTCGTCCGCCGTCGGAGGCGATGCGAGCGGACGGTCTGGCCGCCCGCAGGACCTCGGCGACGACGGCGGCCAGACGACGGCAAACCCCCGGAGTCACCACCGGGCTCGGAGCGGGGTCGGTGACGGCGTCGGGGCGGCCGTCGTACGCGCGGGCAACCGACTGGAGGAAGACCAGCGCGGCCATGCCGTCGCCGGCGGCGTGGTGGAGGTTGAGCATGACGACGTCCCCACCGCGATGGCGAAGGAGGCGAACGAGGAGCGGCGGGGACGCTTCCAGCGAGAAGGGACGGCTCAACAGCTCCTCCCGCGCGGCGGCGAGATCGTCGTCTCCCTCGCAGGGGAGGACGTCGAAGGCGTCGAGGGAAGGCGCCGGGGTGGCGTGCCACTCAGGGCGACGCCCCGGTCGGGAAGTGGCGACCAGCCTCGCTGCCGCTCTGGGGTGCCGATGGAGGGCTGTTCTCACCGCCCAGCGCAACCGCGTCTCGTCCAGGACACCTCCGAGCTGGACCTCGAGGTGGACGCTCCACGGCTCCGACGGCGAGTCCAGGTAGAGGATCGCCTCGTCGAGGGGCCCCAGGGGCTCGGAATGGCGAGGGTGGGGGCGTTCCAACTCAGACGACCGGCCGGGGCGGCGTGTCGTCGGCGCCGGAGGCGGCGACGGAACGCTCCCGGCGCTCACGGCCGGGATCGCCGAAGACGTACAGGACGAACGCGTCCAACGTCAGGTGCCACAGCGCTCGCCCGACCGTGCCGAGGGCGACGGCGGCGAGGACCCGCCTGATTGGTGGTCGCGACATAAGCGACCTCTCACGCTGCTGTCTCGTCATGACTTCCTCCATCCTCGACGGGAACACAGAGATGCCCGGGCGTCGGCAGCACGACGACGCGCCCGACGGTTTCGCCCGCGGCCAGGCTCTCCACCGCCGAGGCCAGGTCGTCGAGCCTGAACCGGGTCATCGGTAGATCGAGGTCGCCGTCCTGGATGAGCCCGAGCACAGTCGCCGCCGCCGTCTGCGCCCGTGCAGGGAGGCGAAAGAGGTTGAGCCGGAGCAGCGAGACATCGAGGTCCATCAGGGTCGGAAGTTCGAGGGTGACGGACCTGCCGGCGGTTAGCTCGACCCACTCGGGGACCGGCTCGAGGGCGTCAGACATAGGGCAGCGGGGGCCCGGGTCGGTGTTCGCCCCGGACAACGCTCAGGTCGAAGTGCCCGACCGGAGCGGCTGAGATCCGCACGATGCTCTCGCCGGGCTTGGGAACGGGGTCGGGCACCTCCTCGACGACGGGGACCGACCCCCAGCGATGCACTCGGGCAGCTCTCACCCCACACTCCTTCGCCAGAGCCTCTGGCTGGGTACTACGTACTACACCTAACTTTAGAACTGGTCGGCTCTAACATCAACCTGTGCTACGGCTAGAGATTCCCGAAACCCTGGTGACGAAGAAACGTGTGGGTGCTCGCATCACGAGCGGGGTGTGGGGCCGGCTGACGGTCCTCACGCCTCGCACGCCATCGCACCCGAAGTCGAGCATCACGTCGAATTGTTGGGCCCGGTTCGGTTTTTCGTCGAGTTCCTCCGTCGTTAGGCCGCACCCGACTGAGCGAGCGCGCCACGCCGGTGGCGAGTCGGCACCGGTCGACGTCATCGTCCGGCAAGGCTTGCCCGGATGGAATCCCTTATCGAGCTCCTGGGTGCGATCCTCATCCTCTCGG
>DATACM010000268.1:0-15494 GCA_036259055.1 Acidimicrobiales bacterium
GGAGGAGCCATGCACGTCAAGGAGCTCGGACACATCGTGCTGTACGTTCGGGACCTGGAGCGATCGCGCAAGTTCTACGGCGAGGTGCTCGGCTGGAAGGAGGTCGCGCGTCTGGGCAGCCAGGGCGCGATGTTCTCCTCCGGTCGCACGCATCACGAGCTGCTGCTGCTGGAGGTCGGGTCCGGCGCCACGCCGATCCCGCCGGCGCCGCGCGTCGGCATGTATCACTTCGGCCTGAAGATCGGTGAGACCGACGAGGAGCTCCGAGAGGCGCTGCAGCAGCTGACCGCGGCCGGCGTCACGATCCACGGCACGGCCGACCACACGGTCACGCACAGCCTCTACATCGAGGATCCCGACGGGAACGAGATCGAGCTCTACATCGACGTCCAGCCCGAGCGGTGGCGTGACGAGCCTTCGGCGGTGTTCGCGCCGATCAAGCCCCTCCGCCTGTAGTCGGCCGTCGGGGCCCGGTACTCTCCCGGGCCGTGAGCTCGCTGGTGTGGCTGGCCAGCCGGCGGGACCTGGGGTGGCGGCGGCGCCGCCTGGTCATGGCAGTGGGGGCGACCACGCTCGTCCTGGCGATCACGCTGCTGCTCTCGGGGTTCCGCGACGGGTTCGACGTCGAGACGTCCCGGACCGTCGGCGCCCTGGGCGGGACGGGCTTCGTCGTGAGGGAGGGCATGAGCGGGCCCTTCACGACCGTCGCCCAGCTCGACGAGGGGCTGGCGTCGGAGGTCGGGCGTCAGCCCGGGGTCACCAGGGCGGCTCCCATCGTGAGCATCCGCCACGCCATCGAGTCGTCGCCGACCACCGACGTGTACATCGTCGGTGCCCGCCCCGGTGGCCTCGGCGCTCCCCAGGTCCGACGGGGACGGCCCGCGCGCGCGCCGGGCGAGGCGGTGCTCGACACACGGGCGGCCCGCCCCATCGGCGACCGGTTCCGCCTCGGGGGGACGGAGTTCACGGTCGTGGGCCTGGTGCGCGACACCTCGGTGTGGGCCGGCGTCCCGGCCATGTTCGTGACCCTCACCGACGCCCAGCAGCTGGTGTTCGCCGGCGCCCGGTCGGCGACGACCATCGTCGTCCGTGGGCAGCCGCTCGCGCTGCCGCCGGGGCTCGAGTTCCTCACCGTGGACCAGGCCGAGGCCGACATGAAGCGGCCTCTGGCCAACGCCATCGTCACCATCGACCTCCTACGCCTCTTCCTGTGGGTGGTGGCCGCCGCCATCGTCGGGTCCGTGCTCTACGTCTCCGCCCTCGAGCGCTCCCGGGACTTCGCCGTGTTCAAGGCGGTCGGCACGGGGACGGGCGACCTGGTCGGCTCGCTCGTGATCGAGGCGGTCGCTCTCGCCGCCCTGTCGGCGGCCGTCGCCGTGGGGGTCTCGCGGGTGCTGGCCGGCCTGTTCCCGGCGGTGATCTCCTTCCCCGCCCGCACCCTGGTCCTCCTGCCGCTCGTCGCCGTCGGCGTGGGACTGGTCGGCAGCTTCGCCGGCGCCCGGCGGGCCGTGACCGTCGACCCCACCCTCGCCTTCGCCGGGCCCTGATGCCCGACCTGGCGGTCGACGGGCTGACGGTCGAGTACCTGACCGGCGGGGAGACCACCCGCCCCCTCCACGCGTTCGACATGAGGGCGGCCGCCGGGTCGGTCTCGATCCTCCGCGGGCCGAGCGGCAGCGGGAAGACCACGCTGCTCTCGTGCCTGGCCGCCCTCCTGTCCCCCGCCGCCGGCACCATCGCCTTCGGCGACATCGTGGTGTCGACGCTGGCCGGCAAGGAACGCACCGCCTACCGGCGCCACACCGTGGGCATCGTCTTCCAGGCGTTCAACCTGGTGCCCAGCCTGACGGCCACCGAGAACGTGATGGTGCCGCTGCTCGCTGACGGCGTCCGGCGCTCGGACGCGGCGAGGCGGGCGGCCGCCGTGCTCGACCGAGTCGGGTTGGCCGACCGGGCCGGGCACCGCCCCGGGGAGCTGTCGGGAGGACAGCAGCAGCGGGTGGCCATCGCCCGGGCGGTGGTGCACGACCCGCCCCTGCTCCTCGCCGACGAGCCCACCGCCCACCTCGACCAGGCCCACGTGGAAGGAGTGCTCGCCTTGCTGGCCGGTCTGGTCGACGCCGAACGGGTCGTCGTCGTGGCCACCCACGACGACCGCCTGCTCTCGCTCGGCAGCCAGGTCGTCGACCTCGGCGGCGGCCTACCGCGGCGCGGCGTCGAGCGGCGGTAACGGGGGACTACCAGCCCCGCGCCACCCACTCGTCCAGGTGCGGGCGCTCGTCGCCGATCGTCGTGTCGGCGCCATGGCCGGGCATCACCCTGGTCTCGTCGGGCAGGCGGGCGAACAGCCGCTCGTCGATGGAGCGGATGATGGCGTCGAAATCGCCTCCCCGGCCGCTCGTCTTGCCGGGGCCGCCGGGGAAGAGGGTGTCGCCCGAGAGCAGCACGGGCGATCGTTCCACCAGGAAGCACATCGAGCCGGGCGTGTGGCCGGGCGTGTGGATCGTGCGGAGGCGGAGCCGACCGACCTCCAGGACGGCGTCGTCGTCGATGACGAAATCGTGGCCGGGCAGCATGTCGGCGTCGCCGGCTCCGATCCCGACCTCGTACCCGGCGGCCCGCATCGCTGGCACCGCCTGGATGTGGTCGCGGTGGCCGTGAGTCTCCAGCACCTTGCGGACACCCAGCCGCTTGGAGAGCTCGAGCAGGCGCTCGGCCTCGTTGGCCGCGTCGACGAGCACCGCCTCGCCGGTCTGATGGCACCGCACCACGAACACGTTGTTGTCCACCGGTCCGACCACCAGGCGGGTGATCTCCACCTGGGAGTCCTGGTAGTGCAGTGGTGCGTCGGCCACGTGGGGCACCTCCGGCGAGCGGGACGTAGGCGAGACTGAGGCGGTGCCGAGTATGCCTCCGAGCGCCTGGGCCGAGGAGCACGAGGAGCTGCGGGCGGCGGTGCGGGAGCTCTTGGCCGACATCTCCCCGCCGACGGAGGTGCGCCGGCTCATGGCGACCGCCGAAGGCCTTGACCCGGTGGCCTGGAAGCGGATGGCCGACCTCGGGCTTCTCGGGCTGGCCGTGCCCGCCCGCCACGGCGGCTCCGGGCTGACCCTTCGCGAGGCGGCGGCGGTGTTCGAGGAGACCGGCGCCGCCCTGCTCTGCGCCCCGCTCTTCGCCACCGTGGCGCTGGCGACCAACGTGCTCCTGTGCGCGGGGGACGACGAGGCGGCGGCCGCCTTCCTGCCGCCCATCGTCGCCGGCGAGTGGGTGGCCACCGTCGCCCTCGGCGAGGGCGGTGAGGACGCCACCCGGGCCGAGCCGGCGGCGGCCGGCGAGTACCTGCTGCACGGCCACATGAGCCAGGTGCTCGACGGCGCCACCGCCCACCTCCTGCTGGTGGTCGCCCGCGCTCCTCGGGGCACCGGCGTCTTCGCCGTCCGCGGCGACGCCGCCGGCCTCACCCGCACGCCGCTGGTGACCATGGACCAGACGCGCAAACAGGCCGGTGTGCGGTTCGACGCCACGCCCGCCCGCCTGGTGGGACGACAGGGGCTCGCCCCGGACGTCGTGCGCGCCGCCCTCGACCGGGCCGCCGTGGCCCTGGCGGCGGAGCAGCTGGGCGGGGCCCGGCGCTGCCTGCAGATGGCGGCCGACCACGCCTGCCGGCGGCTCCAGTTCGGACGGCCGGTGGGGAGCTTCGGCGCGGTGAAGCACGAGCTGGCCGGCGTGCTGGTCGACGTCGAGGCAGCGACGTCGGTCGTGCGCTCGGCGGCATGGACGGCGGTCCACCGTCCCGACGACCTGCCGGTGGCAGCCGCAGTGGCCCGGGCCTGGTGCTCGGGCGCCTACCGGCGGGCGGCGGCCTGCAACATCCAGGTCCACGGAGGCATCGGGTTCACCTGGGACCACGACGCCCATCTCCACTTCAAGCGGGCCACGTCGTCCGCCCTGCTCCTCGGCGGCCCCGCCGCGCCGCGGGAGGCGGTCGCCCGCCATCTGGGCCTGTGACGAGGGAGAAGGGCAGTTAGCCTCGGGCCGTGGGCCTGGTCCTCGCCGTCGTCGCCGTCGCCCTGGTGTTCGCCATCGCCGCCGTGGTGATCGGCAGGGAGGCCCGCCGGTTGGCAGCCAAGGCCCCCGGGCGGGTGTTCGAGTTCGAGGACGCGGTGAGCTGGGTCTGCGACCACGTCTCCGTCGAGGTGGCCTCGGTGCTCAGCCCGGACGACGTCCGCCGTATCCTCAACTGGCATCTCGAGTACTTTCGTATGAAGGGCATGTCGTCGAACGGCGCCTCTCCGCGGGTCGAGGGCCCGGTGGTCGTGAGCGGGGCGGAGACGGTGGACTTCGTGCTGAAGCGGGCGGAGGCTGACGGGCTGGACTACACGCCCGAGCAGGTCCACGCCGTGCTCGACGCCCAGATGACGTACCTCGAGTCGATCGGCGCGGTCGGCCCGGTGGACGACGCCGACGAGGGGAAGGGCTGACGGGCGGGAAACTCCCGCATCCCCCCCTCAGGTGTGCTTTCATACGGGTACCGAGGAAAGGAGGTGGTCCAGCTGAGCGACGGTAGTTCTGGGACCTCGGAGGTGGCTGTCCGCTAGCCGGCAGCTGGACCCGGCTGGCAAATCCCGCCAGCCACCGCCCGAGCGACGACCGGGAGCTGGTCCCCCCCGGAGCGGTGCGTCGGTCTCGGGTCCTTGCTCCAGCATTTGTCGACGAGGGGGCGCGCCCGTGCGCCCCCCTCGTCGCGTAGCGGCGGTACCGGATTGCGTCCGGCCCGCTGACTGGAGGTGCGGACACCCATGGAGTCCACGATCGGGTCGGGAGAGCTCCCCCTGGCCGGCAACCTGTCCCGGCCGGCCCAGCCCGTCACCGACCCCCCACCGGCGCTGGTCCTCTGCCACGGCTTCCCCGCCGGGCCCGGCGGCGCCGCCACCTCGGGGCAGACCTACCCCGAGCTGGCCGACTACCTGGCCGCCGAGACCGGCTGGGTGGTGCTGACGTTCAACTTCCGGGGGACCGGCGAGTCACCCGGCGACTTCTCCCTGGGCGGCTGGCTCGACGACCTGCGGGCCGCCATCGACCACCTCCTCGCCACCGAGAGGGTCTCGGGGGTGTGGGTGGCGGGGTCGAGCACCGGGGGCGCGCTGGCGATCTGCGAGGCAGCCGAGGACGAGCGGGTGCGAGGCGTCGCCACCCTCGCCGCGCCGGCGACGTTCTCGGGCTGGGCCGAGGACCCCGAAGGCTTCCTGGCCCATGCGCGGGCCATCGGCGTGGTGTCGGACCCGGACCACCCGCGCGACCCCGGCGCCTGGGCCCGCGAGCTGACCGAGATACGGCCCATCTCGGTGGTGGCCAAGATCCCCCCTCGGCCCCTTCTCCTCGTCCACGGCTCCGAGGACGAGACCGTCCCCCTCGACGACGCCCGGGCGCTGGCCGAGGCGGCCGGGGAGACGGCCGAGCTGCGGGTGGTCAACCAGGCCGGCCACCGCCTCCGCCACGACCCCCGCGCCGTCGCCGTCCTGATGGGCTGGCTGGAGCAGCAAGCCAGCGCCGCCTGAGCACCCGCCCCCGCGCATTGGGTCAGGAAAACCGCGCATTTCCGCGCTCTGGGCGCGCCGGAAATTCGACGCTTCGACTCTGGCGCGGTCAGAACGCGAGATCGCGCAACTTTCCTGACCCA
Source organism: Acidimicrobiales bacterium (assembly GCA_036259055.1). GTDB lineage: Bacteria > Actinomycetota > Acidimicrobiia > Acidimicrobiales > AC-14 > DASZJY01. The sequence continues at coordinate 5,681 of DATACM010000268.1, forward strand.
ATGCCCTCAGGCGCCGAGGGCGGCGTCGACGGCGTCGCGGAGGGCACGGGCGGCGGCGGTGGGGTCGGAGGCCCGGGTCAGCCAGCGCACCACCACGAACCGGCGGGCGCCGGCAGCCACCATGGCCGGCACCGTCTCGGGGGTGGCGCCGCCGGTGACGAACCAGGGCAGCCGGGCGTGGCTGGCCGCGTAGGCCGGGTACTCGAGGCCCGTGCCCGGACGGCCCGGCTTGGTGGGCGTTGGGACGACCGGGCCCACCGAGACGTAGTCGACGGGCTCGTCGGCGGCGTCGTCGAGCTGGGCCGGGGCGTGGGTCGAGAAGCCGACGAGGACGTGGGGGCCCACGATGCGGCGGGCCAGGGCGGGCGGGGCGTCCTCCTGGCCCACGTGCACGCCGTCGGCGTCGACCTCGAGGGCGAGGTCGGGCCGGTCGTTGAGGACGAACGGCACGCCGTGGTTGCGGCAGACGAGGGCCGCCAGCCGGGCCCGGGCGATGAGGGCCCGGGCCTCGAGGTGCTTCTCCCGGAGCTGGACGATGTCCACCCCCCCGGCGATGCAGGCCTCGATGAACGCGGCCAGGTCCGGCCGGTCCGGAGTGCAGAGGTACAGCCGCCGGGACGCCAGTGAGGGAGGGGCCATCAGCCCCCGGCCACCGCCCGCACGAGCTCGAGGCGGTCCCCTTCGGCCAGCACGGTGGACGCCAGCTCCCGGCGGGCCACCGGCTCCCCGTTGCGCTCGACCAGCACCCACCGCCCGCCCAGCCCGAGCTTGGCCAGGAGGTCGTCGACCGTCGCCCCCTCGGGGAGCTCGACCGGCTCGCCGTTGCTGACAACCGTCACTGCCGCCGACGGTAGCGCCCTCGCTCCCCTTTCCTCGCTGACCTAGGGTCGAGCCATGAGCACGACCGAGCCGCACGCCCCCGACTGGTACCCCGACCCGTACGGGCGCCACGAGCACCGCTACTTCGACGGGACGCAGTGGACCGAGCACGTCGCCTCCCACGGTCGCCAGTCGACCGACCCCCCCGGCGGCGACATCCACGTGCCCACGGTCCAGCGCAAGACCGAGAAGGTGCAGACCGACGTGTCCAAGGCCGGCGTGACGGCGGGCGCTCAGACGGGCGGGGGCACCCTCTTCACCGAGCCGGTGCTCGTCGTCAACCAGAAGGCCAAGCTGATCGAGGTCAACAACGAGTACGGGGTCTACGACCAGACCGGCCGCCAGATCGGCGCCGTCCGGCAGGTTGGTCAGAGCACGGCCAAGAAGGTCCTGCGCGTGCTGAGCTCGATGGACCAGTTCCTCACCCACAAGCTGCAGGTCGTCGACATGACGGGCACGCCGCTCCTCGCCCTGACCCGTCCGGCCAAGGTCATCAAGTCCCGGATCGTGGTGGAGGACGGCACCGGCTCCCCGGTGGGCGAGATCGTGCAGGAGAACGTGGTCGGGAAGATCCACTTCGGCCTGCTCGCCGGCGGCCGCAAGGTCGGGTCGCTCAACGCCGAGAACTGGAGGGCGTGGAACTTCAACGTCTGCGACGAGTCCGGCTCCGAGGTCGCCCGCATCACCAAGACGTGGGAAGGCCTGGCCAAGACCATGTTCACCACCGCCGACAACTACGTCGTGCAGATCCACCGCCCGCTGGAGGAGCCGCTCCGCAGTCTCGTGGTCGCCTCCGCCCTCGGCGTCGACACCGCCCTCAAGCAGGACCAGCGGGGCCTGGGTTAGGCGCGGTTGGGCCGCTGGGTCAGTCGCACGCCGGCTGCTCGGCCCCGCCCAGGCAGTAGATGCGGTAGGCGGCCCCGATCACCGGCTGGGACACGTTGCGCACCGGCACCCCGCCCGGCGTGGTGCCCCGCTCGCTGCCCGCGTGGGCGTGGCCGTGCACGACCAGGTCGGCGCCCACCCGGTCGATGGCCTCGGCCAGGAGGTAGCTCCCGAGGAACGGGTAGATCTCGAGGCGCTCGCCGACCAGGGTCTCGGGCACCGGCGAGAAATGGAGGACGACGACACGCCGGTCGGTGCCCTGGGCGTCGAGGGCGGCGAGGGCGGCGCCCAGCCGGTCGGCGATCTCCCTGGTGTGGCGGACGAACGCCTTGACCTCGGGCTCGCCGAACTCGGTGGCGCACGCTCCCTGGAACCCCCCGCCGAAGCCCTTGGCCCCGGCGACGCCGACCCGCGCTCCGCCCACCTCGACCACGGTCGACTCCCCCTCCAGCACCACCACCCCCGCCTCCTCCATCACCTTGCGCACGAGGTGGGGCTGGTCGGAGTGGTGGTCGTGGTTCCCGAGGACGGCGAAGGTGGGCACGCCGACGTCGGCCACTTCCCCCGCCAGCACGGCGGCCTCCTCGGGGTCGCCGTGGCGGGTCAGGTCGCCGGCCAAGAGCAGCAAGTCGGCCCGATCGGCGAGGTCGTACAGCGCCGGACGCAACTGGCCGGCCGAGTCGAGGCCGGCGTGGGGGTCCCCCAGGGCGGCGATGCGGATCATCCGAGCGTCTCGGGCTCGCCCGGCCCGCCCAGCGCCAACGCCGACACCCGGTTGTCGATCTCGCGGCCCGGGGCCTCCTCCCGGGCCACCGCCTCCACCGCCGCCCGCCGCTCGGGGATGGCCACCTCGCCGGTCAGCACGAGCCGGCCGTCCTCGACGGAGACGGCGATGCCCAGCTCTCCCACCCGCGGGTCCTCGGCCAGGGCGGTGCGCACCCGCTCGGCCACGTAGGCGTCGGCGTCGCTCATCACGCGCTCGCTCTCTCCGCGTGGGCCGGGTTCGGGCCAGTCGGCGAAGACCTCCTCGAAGAGGGCACGCACCGGGCCGTTGGGCACGACGAGGTCGTTGGACTGGGCGTAGAGCAACAGGCTGAGGACGCGGCGGGCGCCGTGGCGACGGGCCCGGCGGACGAGGTAGTCCCAGTCGAGCCGGGAGCGGGCGATCACCGCCAACCCGTCGTGCCAGTGGCGGGGCATGTGCTCGTCGTGAGCCAACGCCTTGATGACGAGCAGGTCCTCGGGGGGCAGCACGGGCACGTCGGTGCCCAGGTAGGACTCCACCGCCGCCCGCTCGAGCATCTCGTCGTCGAGGAGGATCCCACCGGTCGACGAGAAGACGACGTCTACGTCCACGCCGTCCTTCCACGCCTTGTACAGCCAGTCGGGATACGTCTGCTCGGTGCGGAACCCGGAGGCGGCGAGGGCGTCGAGGGCCAGTCCGGCGTCCTCCGGACGCACGAAGACGTCGATGTCGCGGGTCCAGCGGGGTCGCCCGTAGGCGGCGGACGAGACCCCGCCCATGAACAGGTGGGGGATGCCCTTCTGCTGGAGGGCCTCGGCCGTCTCGGCCAGCACGGTGAGGAAGGTCGCCTCGTCGAACTGGTCGTCGAACCGCGGCTCCACGAAGTTGGAGCCGGGCGCCTGGGCCGGCCGGTCGTGGCGCTGGGCCATCGCCCGGTGCGCTACCCCTCGGCGGCGCCCGGCGGGCCCTCGGGCTTGTCCTGCTCGTGCTCGGGTCGGTGGCCGGGTTGGTTGTCAGGAGGGACGGGCCCGGCGTCGCCCTCCTCCGATCCGGGGCTCGAGATCTTGGCCTTGGCGCTGTGGGGATCGGTGGCGCCCTTGCCGCTGCGGTGGAGCTCCGGCTGCTGGGGCTTGGACATCGTAGAGGGCCTCCTCGTTGATCAGCGTTGGTTGGCCACCGCCGCCATCAGCAGCAGTCCCCCGTCGACGACGAAGGACGCCCCCGTCGCGTACGACGAGTCGGGGCTCGCGAGCCAGGCGATGGCGGCGGCGATCTCGGCGGCGTCGCCCGGCCGGCCCAGCGGGATGCCCGGGCGCTCCTGCGACTTGGGGTCGACGTCGTGCTGCCCGGTCATCGGCGTGGAGATCTCGCCCGGCGCCACGGCGTTGACGGTGATCCCGTGAGGCGCCAGCTCCAGCGCCATCACCTTGGTGAGCAGGCCCAGGCCACCCTTTGCCGCGCAGTAGGCCGCCGACCCCTCCAGGGGCACGTGCTCGTGCACCGACGTCACGTTGACGATGCGCCCGCCCCCGCGGTTGGCCGCCATCCGGCGGGCCGCCCGCTGGGCGCAGAGGAACTGGCCGTCGAGGTCGACGGACAGGACCTTCCGCCACTCCTCCCAGTCGAGGTCGAGGAAGGGCGTTGAGACGCCAGTGGCCGCGTTGTTGACGAAGACGTCGAGGCCGCCCAGGGCGTCGGCCAGCTCGTCGACGACGCCGGCCGCCTCGGGCAGCTCTTCGAGGTCGAGCTGGCGCACCTCGGCTCGCCGGCCGGCGGCCTGCACCTCGGCGGCGGCGCCCTCGGCGCCCTCCCGGTCGGTGTGCCAGGTGATGCCCACGTCGAAGCCGTCGGCGGCGAGGCGCACGGCGGTGGCCTTGCCGATCCCCGAGTCGGAGCCGGTGACGATCGCGACCCGGCTCACGACCAGCGGAGGATCGCGCCCAAGCCCTCGGTGGGGAGGTCCCCGGCCGGGACCACCCGCACGCCCGCGCCCGTGCCCAGCGCCGCCCGCACGGCGACGTCCACCAGCGCCCCTTCCTGGGCCTCGTCCACACCGAGGGCGAGCTCGTCGGCCCGTAGACCGACCTGGGTCGGCTGCGGCCCGAAGAGGGCCCGACGCTCGTCGTCGAGGGATTCGTGCACGAGCAGGACCTCGACCTGGGCCCGGGCCAGCGCGGCAAGGGTGGCGGAGGCGCCGTCGGCGGCCCGGTCGTCCTGCCCGAGCTCCTCCTTGAACTTCTCGAGCAGGCGCATCGTGTCGGCGGCGACGGCCCCGGCCAGGTGGCCCCGGACGGCGGCGGCGAACTCGTCGTCGGAGCCGTCCTCGGTCCGGCTGCCCTGGACGACGTCGAGGCGCTCGGTGACAGGAGGCGGCAGGGCGTCGCCGATGAGCTGCAGCGCCCGGACATCGCCGGCGGCGATCACCAGGCGGGGGTCGAAGCGGTCGACCAGGCTCACGATCTCGGCGGCCACGTCGTCGGCGTTGTGCTCCCACGTGTTCTCCGCCCGGTGCTGGTACCGCAGCTGGGACCACCCGCCGGCCGCCGACCGGTGCAGGGGGTCGGTGCCCCCTCCGGCCTCTCGGTGCACCTCGGGCCGCTCGTGCCGGTAGACGCACAGGTCGGCGCCGGCCCGATCGGCGAGAACCGTCAGGTACGTCGGCCGCGACTGCCGCCACTCGAGGATGGGCACCAGAGAGGGCAGCGGCGCCCACCGGGCCCGGTCTCGAGGCGGGGGCTCGGGCCCGTGCTCGACGTGCAGCACCCCGCCGGCCACGGCCACCACGGCCAGGCACTGCCCGGCCAGGTGCGCATCGGGCACCAGGGTGTCGATGTCGGCGAGGACGGCCTCTGGCGTTCCGGCGTCGGCCAGCTCGGCCCGCAGCACCTTCCAGTGCTGCTCCGAGTGGTAGGCGGCGTTCTCGATGTGCGCCTGGGTGGTCAGGTAGACGGTGGCGAAGGGCCCGGAGGCTTGGAGGAGGTCGGCCAGGTCGGGCGCGACCACCGCCCCGGGGGGCGTGAGACCGGTGCGTTCCATCCCTCCTGGTGTTCCCGGCCACGGGCGGGGCGACACACGGGGTCAGGTCTTGGCGCCACCCTTGGCGCCACCCGTGGCCTTGGCCTCGGCCTTCACCGCCCGCTTGTGCTCTCGCACCCGGGCGAGGGCGTCGGGGCCGTCGACGTCGGCCACCGAGAACCAGCCCGGCTTGCCGTAGGCGCCGGCGGCGTCCTCCCATCCCGGCGGCTCGACGCCCAGGCGCTTGGCGAGGAGAGCGACGAAGACGCGAGCCTTCTGCTCGCCGAACCCGGGCAGCGCGCGCAGGCGGGCCAGGAGCTCCTTGCCGTTGGCCGCCTCGGTCCAGACGGCGTCGGCCCGGCCTCCGTAGTGCTCGACCAGGTGGCGGCACAGGTCCTGGGTGCGAGCCGCCATCGAGCCGGGGAAGCGGTGGAGCGCGGGCCTCTGGGCGAAGAGAGAGGCCAGCTCGTCGGGGTCGGCGGCGGCGATCTCGGCCGCTTCGAGCCGCCCACCCAGGCGCTCCTTGAGCTCGTAGGGGCTGTGGAACGCCCGCTCCATCGGCACCTGCTGGTCGAGCAGCATGCCGATCAGGAGAGCCAGCGGCTCCTCCTCGAGGAAGGCGTCGGCCGCGGGGTCTCCGGTGAGAGGCAGGGCCGAGGCCATGCTCAGGCCACCAGGGGGTCGGGCGCCTCCGGGTCGAGCTCGTAGGCGGCGATGGCGTCGGCCACCTCCTCGGGCTTCGCCTCGTCGACCTGGGCCAGCGCCGAGAGAACGGCGACGACCACGTGGGCGGCGTCCGTCTCGAAGTGGTGTCGGAGCTTGGACCGCATGTCGGAGCGCCCGTAGCCGTCGGTTCCGAGGACCGAGAACTGCCCGGGCACCCAGCGGGACACCTGGTCGGGCACCGCCTTCATGAAGTCGGTCACCGCCACGATCGGCCCCTCGGCGTCGCTCAGGGCGTCGGTGACGTAGGGCGTGCGGGGTGTCTCGGTGGGGTGGAGCCGGTTCCACCGCTCGACGGCCAGGGCGTCCTCCCGGAGGGCCTTGTACGAGGTGGCGCTCCAGAGCTCGGCGGCCACGTCGTGGCGCTCGGCCAGGAGCTGCTGGGCCTCCCGCGCCGCCCCCTGGGCGCTGCCCGAGAAGACGATGGTCGCCCGCCGGCCGCCCTCGGAAGGTGCCTCGGCGAACCGGTAGATCCCCCTGCGGATCCCCTCCTCCGCCCCCTCGGGCATCGGCGGCATCGGGTAGTTCTCGTTGTACAGGGTGAGGTAGTAGAAGACGTCCTCGGGCTCGTCGCCGAACATGCGGCGGATGCCGTCCTCCACGATCACCGCCAGCTCGTAGGCGAAGGCGGCGTCGTAGGCACAGACGTTGGGCACCGTGGACGCCAGCACCAGGCTGTGGCCGTCGGCGTGCTGGAGCCCCTCGCCCTGGAGGGTGGTGCGCCCGGCGGTGGCGCCGCAGAGGAACCCCCGGCCCCGGACGTCGCCGAACGCCCAGATGAGGTCGCCCACCCGCTGGAAGCCGAACATCGAGTAGAAGATGAAGAACGGCACCATCGGCGTGTTGTGGGTGGCGTAGGACGTGCCGGCGGCGGTGAGGCTGGCCATCGACCCCGCCTCGGTGATCCCCTCCTCGAGGATCTGGCCGTCGGCCGCCTCCTTGTAGGAGAGGGCCAGGTGGGCGTCGACGGGGACGTACTGCTGGCCGAACGGGGCGAAGATCTTGACCTCGGCGAAGAGGGCGTCCATCCCGAACGTGCGGGCCTCGTCGGGGATGATGGGGACGACGCGAGCGCCGATGCCCTTGTCGCGCAGGAGGCTGCGGAGGATGCGGGTGAACACCATGGTGGTGGACGCCTCCTGCTTGCCCGACCCCTCCTTGAAGCCCTCGAACACCTTCGACTCGGGCATGGGCAAGGGCCGCTTCTTGACGACCCGCTTGGGCAGGGAGCCGGCCAGCGCCCGGCGGCGCTCCATCATGTACTCGTAGGCGTCGGAGCCCTCGGGGGGCCGGTAGTAGGGCGGGAGGTCGGCGTCGAGGGCCTCGTCGGAGATCTCGTCCTCCAGGTAGAGGCGAGCTCGGAAGGCCCGCAGCTCGTCCTTCTTCATCTTCTTGATCTGGTGGGTGGCGTTGCGGGCCTCGAAGTCGGGGCCGAGCGTCCAGCCCTTGATCGTCTTGGCCAGGATGGCGGTGGGCGCCCCCTCGTGCTCGACGGCGGCGGAGTAGGCGGCGTAGAGCTTCCGGTAGTCGTGGCCGCCGCGGGGAAGCGTGCGCAGGTCGTCGTCGGAGAGGTGCTCGACCATGGCCCGCAGGCGGGGATCGGGCCCGAAGAAGTTCTCGCGGATGTAGGCGCCGGACTCGACCGAGTACTTCTGGTACTCCCCGTCGAGGGTGGTGTTCATCTTGTTGAGCAGGACGCCGTCGACGTCGCGCGCGAGGAGCTCGTCCCACTTGGAGCCCCAGATGACCTTGATGACGTTCCAGCCGGCGCCCCGGAACACCGCCTCCAGCTCCTGGATGACCTTCCCGTTGCCCCGCACCGGCCCGTCGAGGCGCTGGAGGTTGCAGTTGACGACGAAGATGAGGTTGTCGAGCTGCTCGCGCGAGGCGAGGGTGAGGGAGCCCAGAGTCTCAGGCTCGTCGCACTCGCCGTCGCCGAGGAAGCACCAGACCTTCGAGCGGCTGGTGTCGGCGATGCGCCGCTTGTGCAGGTAGCGGTTGAAGCGGGCCTGGTAGATCGCCGAGATCGGCGAGAGGCCCATGGAGACCGAGGGGAACTCCCAGAAGTCGGGCATCAGCCGAGGGTGGGGGTAGGACGAGAGGCCGCCGCCGCCGATCTCCTGGCGGAAGCGGTCGAGCTGGCTCTCCGTCAGCCGGCCCTCGAGGTACGCCCGGGCGTAGATGCCGGGGGCGGCGTGGCCCTGGAAGTAGACCTGGTCGCCGGAGCGGCCGTCGTCCTTGCCGCCGAAGAAGTGGTTGAACCCGACCTCGTAGAGCGACGCCGACGACGCGTAGGTGGCGAGGTGGCCGCCGATGCCCGGAGCCCGGGTGTTGGCCCGGGTGACCATCACCGCCGCGTTCCAGCGGATGAACGCCCGGATGCGGCGCTCCATGTACTCGTCGCCCGGGAACCAGGGCTCCCGCTCGGGCGGGATGGAGTTGATGTAGGGCGTGGAGATGGCGGCCGGGTAGCCGACCTGCAGCTCCCGGGCCCGCTCCAGCAGCCTCATGAGGAGGAACCGGGCCCGGCTCTTCCCCCTGGCCTCGGCGACCGCCTCGAAGGAGTCCAGCCACTCGGCCGTCTCCTCCTTGTCGATGTCGGGGATCTGCTGGGCGAAGCCGTCGAAGATCACGCCTCCATGCTTCCACCTCTGGCGCCGTAACGGCGCATCCCGGCGCGCGAAGAGCTCGTGAAACTCGTGCGCCCCTACAGGGTGGCGGCATGCTGGCGTCCCTATGAGCGACGCGACCGTCGTCTACACCGACGGGGCCTGCCTGGGGAACCCGGGGCCGGGAGGGTGGGCGTGGGCGGTCCCGGGCGGGCGGTTCGCCAGCGGGGCGGCCGAGCTCACCACCAACCAGCGCATGGAGGTCACCGCCGCCCTGGAGGCGGTGCGGTCGCTCGACGGGCCGCTGGAGGTGATGAGCGACTCGACCTACGTCGTCAACTGCTTCCGCGACCGCTGGTGGGAGGGGTGGGTCGCCCGGGGCTGGCGCACGAAGGCCAAGCAGCCGGTGGCCAACCGAGACCTCTGGGAGCCGCTCGTCGACCTGGTGCGGGCCGATCCCACGCGGGTGCGCTGGCGGTGGGTGAAGGGCCACGGCGCCGACCCCATGAACGACCTGGTCGACCGGCTGGCGGTGGAGGCCGCTCGGACCCAGCAGGGGCGAGCCGGGGACGCCCCACCCAGCGACCTGGGGCCGGCCGACGCTCCCGGCGCCCTCGGCGGCACCGACCCCCGAGTGCCGGCCGGAAGGCTGCTCGCCGTCGCCGGCCACCGGCCGCCCGCCCTCGGCGGCTACGACCAGAACCCGGTCGCCGACCGGGTCCGGGCCCGGGTGGCCGAGGTGCTCGTGGCCAAGCGCCAGCTCCACCCCGACCTGGTCGTGCTCACCGGCCTCGGCCTGGGCGCGGAGCAGCTGGGGGCGGAGGCGGCGGCGGAGGCAGGCGTGCCCTACGTGGCCGTGCTGCCCTACCCCGACCCCCATTCCGTGTGGCCGGCGGCCTCACGACGCCGGTTCGAAGAGCTCCTGGCCGGCGCCGCCGGGGGGGGGGGGGGGGGGGGG
>DATACM010000269.1:0-3513 GCA_036259055.1 Acidimicrobiales bacterium
CGGTCCTGCCCCGCGACCGCCTCCAGAACGACCACCCAGATGCCCATGCTGCCCTCTCCCAGCTGAGGGTGGCACGCTAGCCGATCGGGCGCCGCCGCCGCCTGGCTACCCACCCCGGGTGGGGTAGGGTAGGGCCATGAAGCCCCAGCACCAGGCGGCCGTCCTGAACCGTCTCAAGACGGCCCGAGGCCACCTCGACGCCGTCGTTCGCATGGTGGCCGACGACGCCTACTGCCCCGAGATCATGAAGCAGCTCTCGGCCGTCCAGGGCTCCCTCGAGCGGGCCAGCCGGCTGGTGCTCCGGAACCACCTGGAGACGTGCGTGGCCGCCGCCATGCAGGCGGGGCGGATCGACGAGATCGTCGACGAGCTCATGGAGGCCCTGCGCTTCGACCGGGTGTCGACCGGTCCGTCCGCCGCCGAGGAACTCCTGCCGCGATGACCCGGATCGACAGCCCGCCCTCGGTACCGGCCGAGGCGCCGGTCGACCTCGAGGGCGCCGTCGAGTTCCGGGTCACGGGCATGACCTGCGGCTCGTGCGCGGCCCGGGTGCAGAAGGTGCTGTCCCGCCACGCCGGCGTCCACCTGGCGTCGGTGAACCTGGCGTCGGAGCGGGCCACCGTCGCCTTCGACCCCGAGCAGACGTCCGTCGACGACCTGGTGGCGGCGGTGGAGAAGAGCGGCTACGGGCTGGCGCCCGCCCCACCTCAGGCCCAAGAGGACATCCTCGACGCCGCCGACGAGGAGGCAGCGGTCCAGGCGGGCTGGCTGCGCCGGGTGCTCGTGGCCTGGCCCCTCGGCCTCGTCGTGTTCTGGCTGTCGATGTTCGAGATGCACGAGCCGTGGGCCCGCTGGGGTGCCTTCGCCCTCACCGTGCCCATCCAGTTCTGGGCGGGCTGGCCTTTCCTCCAGCAGGCGGCCGTCCGGGCCCGGATCCTCCAGGCCAACATGGACACGCTCATCGCGCTGGGCACGTTGGCCGCCTTCTTCTTCTCGGCCTACCAGGTGGCCTTCACCCACGAGCACACCGACCACTACTTCGACAGCGCCGCCCTGATCATCGCCTTCCTGCTCTTGGGCCGTTACCTCGAGGCCCGGGCCAAGGGCCGGGCCACGCGGGCCATCCGGGCCCTGCTCGAGCTGGGGGCCAAGGAGGCGACCGTGCTGGTCGACGGCCAGGAGCGCCGGGTGCCCGTCGGCGCCGTCCGGGTCGGCGACGTCGTCCGTGTGCGTCCCGGCGAGAAGGTGCCGGTGGACGGCGTGGTGGCGGAGGGGGCGTCGGCGGTGGACGAGTCCATGCTCACCGGCGAGTCGGTGCCCGTCGACAAGGGCCCGGGCGACACCGTGGCCGGGGCCACCATCAACGTCGACGGGGTCCTGACGGTGCGGGCGACGGCCGTCGGCGGTGACACCGCCCTGGCCCAGATCGTGCGCCTCGTGGAGGAGGCGCAGGGCACGCAGGCGCCGGTGCAGCGCCTGGCCGACCGGATCGCCGCCGTGTTCGTGCCCGCCATCCTCGCCCTCGCCCTGCTCACCCTGGCCGGTTGGGCGCTGGCCGGCCACGGCTCCAAGGGCCTGGTGGCGGCGGTGGCGGTGCTGATCATCGCCTGCCCCTGCGCCCTCGGCCTGGCCACGCCCACCGCCATCATGGTCGGCACCGGTCGAGGGGCCTCCCTGGGCATCCTCATCAAGGGCGGCGAGGTGCTCGAGCGCTCGAAGCGCATCGACACCGTCGTGTTCGACAAGACGGGCACGCTCACGACCGGCCGGATGTCGCTCACCGACGTGGTGGCCGCCCCGGGCACCCAGGAGAGCGTCCTCCTGTCGCGGGCGGCCGGGGTGGAGGACGCCTCCGAGCACCCGGTGGCGAGGGCGGTGGTCGAAGGGGCCACGGGCGACGACCTTCCCGTGCCCAAGGCGACCGACTTCGTGTCGGTGCCCGGGCAGGGCGTGCGGGCGACCGTCGAGGGGACGGTCGTGCACGTCGGTCGCCGTCGGCTCCTCGCCGAGGCGGGCCTCGACGTCCCCAGGAAGCTCGAGCAGGTGGTCGAGCGCCTCGAGGCCCGGGGCCGCACCGCGGTGCTGGTCGGCTGGGACGGCGCGGCGCGGGGCGTGCTGGCCGTCGCCGACACCCTCAAGAACGGCGCCCGAGCGGCGGTGTCCGAGCTGCACGCCATGGGCATCGAGGTGGCCATGATCACTGGCGACAACCGCCGCACAGCCGCCGCCATCGCCAAGGCAGTCGGCATCGACAGGGTCCTTGCCGAGGTGCTGCCCGCCGACAAGGTGGGCGAGGTCCGCCGCCTCCAGGCGGACGGCCGGGTGGTGGCCATGGTGGGGGACGGCATCAACGACGCCCCCGCCCTGGTGCAGGCGGACCTGGGCATCGCCATCGGCACCGGCACCGACGTGGCCATCGAGTCGTCCGACATCACGCTCTTGTCGTCCGAGCTCGACGGCGTGGCCACGGCCGTGCGCCTCGCCCGCCGTACGTTCCGGACCATCCTGCAGAACCTGGGATGGGCCTTCGGTTACAACGTGGCCGCCGTCCCCCTGGCGATGGCGGGGAGGCTCAACCCCATCATCGCCGGGGCGGCCATGGCGTTCTCCAGCGTGTCCGTCGTCACCAACAGCCTGCGGCTCTACCGGTTCCGCCGCAACGAGAGGAGCAGTCGATGACCGAGACCACCTACTCCGTCGCCGGCATGACCTGCGACCACTGCGCCCGGGCGGTCAGCACCGAGGTCTCCAACATCCCCGGCGTCAGCGCCGTCACCGTCGACGTGCCCACCGGGACGGTACGGGTCACCAGCGAGCAGCCGGTCGACGAAGCCGTCTTCCGGGCGGCGGTGGAGGAAGCGGGCTACGAGGTGCGCGCCTGAGCGCAGCGCCTTAGCATCGGCTCGTGGGCGGCGGACCGGTCATCGCCGTCCGGGGCCTGGAGAAGTCCTACGGCGCGCTCCGGGCCGTCCGGGGGATCGACCTGGAGGTCCGGGAGGGGGAGATCTTCGCCTTCCTCGGGCCCAACGGCGCCGGCAAGACAACGACCGTCGAGATCCTCGAGGGCTACCGCCACCGCAGCGGCGGCGACGTCGAGGTGCTGGGTGTGGACCCGGAGCGGGCCACGACGAGATGGCGCGCCCGCATCGGCGTCGTGCTCCAGAGCGGCCAGCTCGAGCCGCTGCTCACCGTCCGGGAGTCGCTCCAGCTGTACGCCGGGTACTACCCCTCGCCCCGCCCGGTCGACGAGACCATCGAGCTGGTGGGCCTCGGCCAGCAGCGGGACCAGCGGGCGGGGCGCCTCTCGGGCGGCCAGCAGCGCCGGCTCGACGTCGCCCTGGCCCTGATCGGCGACCCCGAGCTGCTGTTCCTCGACGAGCCCACCACCGGCTTCGACCCGGCCGCCCGGCGGGGGGCTTGGGAGATGATCGCCAACCTGCGCCAGCTGGGGAAGACGGTGTTCCTCACGACCCACTACATGGAGGAGGCCCAGACCCTCGCCGACCGAGTGGC
>DATACM010000270.1:0-2994 GCA_036259055.1 Acidimicrobiales bacterium
CTGCGGGCGGCCGCTGGACGCCGCCGGAGGCGGCCTCCAACGGCTGCCCGCACGAGGAGAGAAGCCAGCGCGGAGGGAGGCCGGCTCGGCCGGCCGACCGGAGCACGATAGAACTCGCCCGAGCAACCTCCGGTTGCGAGGGTGAAAGCTAAGCGATCTTCTTGCCGCGGACGCGAGGGACCGTCATGGGCTCGTGCCGGTAGCAGAAGACGCCGTCGTTGTAGATGGAAAGGCGGGTCCCACAACCCGGGTGCCGGCAGATCCTTCCCGCGCCGTACGCCTTGGAAGGGCGGTCGTTCCCCGAGATCGGGTGGGCTCCCACTGATCCCTCGGCCATATTCCAGCCAACGGGGCCAGGGGCCGGGCTATTCCTGAAGCTGGCGGATGGCCTCGGCGACCCGCTGGCGGAGGTGGTCGGGTACCCGCTCCTGGCAGCGCCGGGCGATGATCGTCCGCAGCTCGGCCTCGAAGTCGAAGGCGTCGAGGCAGGGGGGGCAGTCGTCGAGGTGGTTCGTGATGAGGATCCGACGCTCGGTGGTCAGCTCCCCGTCGATGTAGTGGTACAGGAGCTCCGCTGCCTCCGTGCACTCGTTACCCATGTGACGTTTCCTCGGGCTCGGGAACCAATCCACGCTGCCGTCCGAACTCGTACAACCGCTTTTGGAGTGCTCTTCTTCCGCGGTGAAGGCGGCTCATGACGGTTCCGATAGGGACGTCGAGGATCTCGGCGATCTCCTTGTAGGAGAATCCCTCGACGTCGCCCAGGAGGACGGCCAGCCGGAACTGCTCCGGAAGGGACTCGACCGCCTCCTTGACGTCGGCCTCGGTGAAGTGGTCGAGGACCTCCTCCTCGGCGCTCCGCCCCGACTGGGCCCCTTCGAGGCCACCCAGGCGGCGGTAGAGGTAGAGCTGCTCGACGTCGTCGATGTCCGACTCCTCCGGGCGCCTCTTCTTGGCCCGGTAGGTGTTAATGAAGGTGTTGGTGAGTATCCGGTAGAGCCAGGCCTTGAGGTTGGTGCCCTCCTGGAAGCTGTCGAAGGCCCGGTAGGCCTTGAGGTACGTGTCCTGGACGAGGTCTTCGGCATCGGCGGGGTTGCGGGTCATGCGCAGCGCGGCGGTGTAGAGCGACGGCATGTGCTCCATCGTCTGCGCGGTGAACGTCGCTTTGTCCGCCATGCGCGCTCAACCTAGTTGTCGCGGCCGCGCGCCACAGGAGCCGCCCAGGAGCGGGGAAGGCGGCGGGCCGCGCCGGGGTTGTTCACTTCTGAATCGTCAGCGCCGCTGAAGGAGCCGCACCGTGCCCGCCGTCACCGTCGACGACCTCTCCGTCCTGCCCACCACGACCGCCCCGGCGCCAGGGGCCCGCCCCCGGCCCGTGCGCTCGGTGACCACCGCCCCCTCGGGGTTCGAGGGCGAGGGGTTCCCGGTCCACCGCGCCTTCGCCGGCGTCGACCTCGCCGACCTCGACCCGTTCGTGCACCTCGACCAGATGGGCGAGGTGGAGTACGGGCCCGGAGAGCCCAAGGGCACCCCCTGGCACCCGCACCGGGGATTCGAGACGGTGACGTACCTGCTCGACGGCACGTTCCGCCACCAGGACTCGACCGGCGGCGGCGGCCTCATCACCAACGGGGACACCCAATGGATGACGGCGGGCGCCGGCATCCTGCACATCGAGGCCCCGCCCGAGGAGCTCGTGGTCAGCGGGGGGCTGTTCCACGGGTTCCAGCTGTGGGTGAACCTGCCGTCGGCCCAGAAGTGGGTCCCGCCCCGCTACCAGGACATCGCCGCCGACCGGGTGACCCTGCTGTCCTCTCCCGACGGCGGGGCGCTGGTCCGGGTGATCGCCGGCGACATCGCCGGGGGCCAGGGGCCCGGCATCACCTACACCCCGATCGCCCTGGCGCACGCCACCCTCTTCGCCGGCGCCGCCGTGGAGCTGCCGTGGCCCGCCGACTTCAACGCCCTGGCCTACGTCCTGGCCGGACGGGGGACGGTCGGCGCCGAGCGCCGGCCGATCCGCAGCGGCCAGCTCGCCGTCTTCGGGCCGGGCGACGTCGTCCGCCTCGCCGCCGACGCCGTCCAGGAGAGCCGCTCGCCCGGCCTCGAGGTCCTCCTCCTCGGCGGCCGCCCCATCCGTGAGCCGATCGCCTGGCACGGGCCGTTCGTCATGAACACGAGGAGCGAGATCGTGGAGGCCGTGGAGGACTACCAGTCCGGGCGGATGGGCCGGATCCCCCCCGAGCGGGTCGGATAGGCGGGGCCACGCCCCCGGTGACGGGCGGTCACCGGGCCTGTAGCATCTCCCGCACTTGTCGGCGCGCAGCCCCGGCGCGAAGGGGGGTCAGCGAATGTCCCACGAGGGCCCCGGAGACCCGGATCCTCAGTCGAACCAGCTGGACGACCCCTGGGCGGTGCCTTTCTGGCTCGAACCGGCGCACGCCGTTCCCGCCGCCGACACCGGGCGGGGCACCGCTCCCCCCGCGGCACGGCCCGAGACCGCCACCCGAGAGGCGCCTGGTCCCGTCACCCACTTCTACTTCGACGACACCACCCCCCCCCCCGCGGGCGGCGCCGAGCCCTCGCCGCCGCCCTCCGAGGCCCGGCGGGCCGGCCCGCCCCGGCACCGCCCGGACCGGCCGGGACTGGGTCCCGCCGAGCGGCGGCAGGTGGCGATCCTCGTCCTCGGGGCGCTCGGCGCCCTGCTCCTCCTCGTCCTCCTGCTGAGCGCGGTCTCCGGCTCGGACGGCGACGACTCGACCGGGCAGACGAACTCGCTGGAGACGCCCGCCGGGCCCGCTCCCGACGGCTCCTCGGACGCGGTCACCGACGGCGGCGCCGGCGGGGGCGGCGACCTCACCGGTGGTGCCGGCGACGGCCCCGGCGGCGGTGGCGGAGACAGCACGCTCGTCGGCGGCGACGGAGCCGGCGGCCCTGTCGCGGGGCTGGCCGGCGGGACGTCCGGCGGCGGGTCGACCGGTGGCGGGGCGCCGG
>DATACM010000271.1:0-8899 GCA_036259055.1 Acidimicrobiales bacterium
TGGCCCGTGACGCCTACGACGTGGTCGTGGTCGGTGCCCGCTGCGCCGGTGCGCCCCTTGCCACCTTCCTGGCCCGCGCCGGGCTGTCGGTGGCGCTGATCGACCGGGCCACCTTCCCCAGCGACACCCTGTCGACGCACATCTTCCAGGCGAGCGGCGTCGCCGTCCTCGGGCGCCTCGGCGTCGTCGACCGCCTCCTGGCGTCGGGGGCGCCGTGGCTGGCCGACGCCGTCATGCGGGTCGAGGACGTCTGGGCGCGCCTGGCGTGGCCGACCGAGCCGGGCGACCCGGGGCCCGGACTGTGCGTCCGCCGGCCGGTCCTCGACGCCGTGCTCGTGGAGGCGGCGGCCGAGGCCGGCGCCCACGTGCGCACGGCGACGCGAGCCACCGGGCTCGTCGAGCGGGAAGGTCGGGTGGGCGGCGTCGTCGCTGAGACGGAGAGGGGCGAGGTGCGTCTGGAGGCGCCGCTCGTGGTGGGCGCCGACGGGCGCTCGTCCAAGGTGGCCCGCCTGGTGGGAGCCCGCACCTACAACGTGGCCCCGAACGAACGCTTCGGCTTCTGGGCGTACTACGAGGGCGCGGCCGACGAGCGTCCGGCGGCGATCCGGTTCCTGCGGTGGGGCGACGAGCTGGTGATCTCCTGCCCCACCGACGGCGGGCTCTACCTGGTGGCGGTGTTGGCGTCCCTCGAGCGGCTCGACGAGTTCCTGGTCGACGTTCCCGCGTCGTTCGACGCCCTCGTCGCCCGTTGCGAGCCGGTGGCCCAACTGCTCTCGGCGGCGCGACGGACCGATCGTCCCCGGGGTACCGCTTCCTACAGCGGTTGGTTCCGGGAGTCGGCTGGACCGGGATGGGTGCTGGTGGGCGACGCCGGCCACTTCAAGGACCCGACGCCGGGCCAGGGCATCTCCGACGCGCTGCGCCAGGCCGAGCACCTGGCGTCGGCCATCGTCGACGCCGGGGGAGGCGGGCTCGACCGGGCCTTGGCCCGCTGGTGGCGCTGGCGCGACCGGGACGCCCGGGAGATGCACTGGTTCGCCCAGGACCTCGGGGCGGCCGGCCCCGTCCCCGCCGTGTTCGTGGAGATGCTCCGGCGGATGGCGACCGAACCCGAGGGCCTGCGCCCGGCCCTCGACGTCTTCAACCACCGGGTGCGGCCGTCAGAGGTGCTCACCCCGAGCCGCCTCGCCGGTGGCGCGGCACGGGCCCTCGCCCGGGGGCGCCCCGCCCGACAGGTGGCTCGAGAGGTGCGCACGATCGCGTCGCGTGACGTGCGCCGCCGCTGGCACAACCACCGCCCCCGCTACGTGGACACCTCGCCCGTCGGCACCCCAGACCCCGCCGCTGCGTTCCGCTGACGCCGAAGCTTGCTTCGGCGTGAGGAGAGAACGCGCCGAGCGACGCCGAAGCTTGCTTCGGCGTAAAAGGAGAGAACGCGCCGAGCGATCAGCGAGGCGACGACGCAGTTGGGGGGGTACACGGGGGGGCGGAGCCCCCCGTGCCTCAGCGCTTTCGGGTGGCCCGTGCCCGCGTCGTCGCCTTGGAGCCGGCGGCCCGGGCGGTCGCCTTCGCTCCCTTGGTTGCTTTGGCCACCGACTTCTTGGCCGTTGCCGACCGGCCCGGCGACTTCTGGGCCGACTTCTTGGCCGCCTTCTTGGCCGGTGCCGACCGGCCGGCCACCTTCTTGGCCGCCACCTTCTTGGCCGACTTCTTGGCCGCCGTCTTCTTGGCCGAGGCCCGAGGGGCCGGCTGCGGCGACGGCGCGGCCTCGGCTGCTCGGTGCGCCGACCCCGCCCCGAACTTCGCCCGTCCGGTGAGGCGGGCGGCCATCGTGGCCAGCTCGGGCGAGCCGGTCTCCTGGGGCTGGGCCGTCGGCATGGCGAACACCTGGCTGGACGTGTGCTGCATCTCCTCGCGGCGGCGAGCCAGGTCGCGCGCCCGGCGCTCGAGGGGGCTCAGCTCTTCCTCGTCCTCCTCGTCGGGGAGCTGACCGAGCTTGCCCAGCAGCCCCCGACCCGTCGGCTCGGGCTCGGGATCGGGCTCCCGCCCTTCCTCCCTGGCCTTGCGCCGGGCGGCCAGCCGCCCGAGGACGGTCTGGGAGGGGTCGAGCTTGGTGACGGTGGCCTCGGTCTGGCGGGCCTGCTGGCGATCCATGAACCTGCGCATCGCCTCGTCGCGCATGGCCTCGGCCATAGCCGGGTCGGCGCGGATGACCATGTCCTCGGGGTTCGTGCCGTGGCGGCCGGCGAGATCGCGCAGGGCCAGCTCGGTGATGGAGGCGCTCTCCTCCTCCGGGTCGTCGAACTCGGGCACCTCGACAGACGGTGGCCGGCCCGGTCCACCGGGCGCGCCGCTTACGGCCGGGCCACCGCCGACGAACGGCCCTCCCCCGCCGAACGGGCCACCGCCGCCGAGCGGGCCTGCGCCATACCCCGACGAGCCCACCGGCCCTGAGGCCATGGGGCCGTACCCGGGGTCGACGGGGCTCGGCGATTGCCCCCGGCGCAGCGACTTCCCCTGGGCCGAGTCGGCGATCTCGTCGAGCGGGGTGCGGAAGCCGCCGCCCGGCCCTTCGAACGGGCCGGACGCACCGCCGCCGGGCCCAGGTGGCCTGGCGCCCGCCTGCTGTTGGAGGCGGGCGACCTCGCGTTCGGCCTCCCGCTCGATGTCCTCCTTGGACGGCCCCTTGGGCTTCCCGAAGCGCTTGCTCACTCCAGCCACCTTCTGACTTGGGAGAACGACTGGACCGGATTGGATCCTAGCGGCGCCGGGGGAGCGTCCATGGGCCGCACACGAGGGCCTGCCCCTGCCCGAAAAGCGTGGGGGCGGGGAGGATCGAACTCCCGACGCGCAGCTTAAAAGGCTGCCGGTCTACCACTGACCTACACCCCCGGGGCCGCTCCCAACGGGCCAAGGCTATTGCGGGAGGCACCGGACCGCCGCGGCCGAGCACCGTCGGGCCGACCGGTAGGCTCATCGCCGTGGCTGACAGCGGCGCCAAGCAGCGACTCGAGGAGGAGCAGGCCCGCCTCCTCGGCCTGCGGGACCAGATCGTCGACGAGCACCACACCGGCCAGTCCGAGCAGGACAGCGTCGGAGAGCTCTCGTCGTTCGACCAGCACCAGGCCGATCTGGGCACCGAGACGTTCGAGAGGGAGAAGGACCTCTCGTTCCTCGAGTCCATCGAGGCCGAGCTGGCCGACGTGGAGCACGCCCTCCGCCGCCTCGACGAGGGCACCTACGGCATCTGCGAGGCGTGCGGGAAGCCCATCGACGACGCCCGCCTCGAGGCCGTCCCCGCCGCCCGGTTCTGCCGCGACGACCAACAGCAGGCGGAGCGCCAGGCCCGGGGCCGGGCGGGGTAGGGAGCGACCGCCCGATCGTGCGCAAGGCCGTCCCCCTGGCTGCCGCCGGGGCCGTGATCGCCGGGGCCGCGGGGGTGGGGATCGCCCTCTCCAACGAGGACCGTCGGAACCGCATCGACCGCCAGGCGCGCGTCTGGCGCCTCTCGGCCCGGCGGGCCCTCGCCTGGACGACGGTCAAGCTCAGGGGCAGGCGGGCGACCGAGGAGCAGCGGGCCCGGCTGGAGGAGCGCTTCGCCATCCGCAGCGCCCAGGACGTGGCCGAGGTGCTCGGTGGCATGAAGGGCGCAATCATGAAGGCGGGGCAGATGATCTCGTTCATCGCCGAAGGCCTCCCGCCCGAGGCCCGCGCCGCCCTCGCCACCCTGCAGGCCGACGTGCCACCCATGGCCCCGAGCCTCGCCGAGGGAGTCATCCGCGAGGAGCTGGGCGCCGACCCCCAGAGGCTGTTCCTCGACTGGGACCCCATCCCAACGGCGGCGGCGTCGATCGGGCAGGTGCACAAGGCGGTGATGCCCGATGGCCGCATCGTGGCCGTCAAGGTGCAGTACCCGGGGGTGGACAAGGCGATCCGGTCCGACCTCGACAACGCCGAGTTCCTGTACGGCCTGTTCGCCAGCTTCGCCCTCAAGAACATGGACGTGAAGGCGATGGTCGACGAGCTCCGGGCCCGCATGGGCGACGAGCTCGATTACCGGCTGGAGGCGCAGTGCCAGGCCGAGTTCGCCGACCGCTACCGAGGCCACCCCTTCATCCACGTGCCCGACATCGTCCCCGAGCGGTGCGCCCGGCGGGTGATCACCAGCGAGTGGGTCGAGGGGCTCTCGTGGGCGGAGTTCCAGGACGCGGCCACCCAGGAGCAGAAGAGCGTCGCCGCCGAGATCCTGTTCCGCTTCGCCGAAGGGTCGATCTGGCACCACCGCGTCTTCAACGGCGACCCCCATCCCGGCAACTACCGCTTCCACCCCGGCAAGGGGAAGGTCACGTTCCTCGATTTCGGCCTGGTCAAGCGGTGGGCGCCCGGCGAGCTGGAGACCCTGAGCCCCATCCTCGACGCCATCCTCGCCGAGGACCCTGGGGGCCTCGTGCGGTCGCTCGTGCGGGCCGGCTTCCTGCCCGCCGACCACCGCCTCGATCCCGAGCGCCTGTACGTCTACTGCAGCGGCCCCTACATCCCGTTCCAGAAGGAGCAGTTCACCTTCACCTCCGAGTTCGTCGGGCGCACCCTCGGGCGCATGCTCGACCTCCAGGGCGAGTTCGGCGACGTCATCCGCCTGCTCAACATGCCCCCGTCGTACGTCATCCTCGACCGGGTGGTGTGGGGCATGAGCGCCATCTTCGGGCGCCTGCGGGCCAGCGGGCGATGGGGCGCGCTGCTCGACGAGTACCTCCACGACGGGCCGCCGTCGACCGAGCTGGGGCGGGCGGAGGACGAGTGGCGGCGAGCGCGTCGAGCTACCGCCGGGCGCTGACGAGCTTCGTCCGGCGGTACGCCTTCGTCCCCCGCTACGGCAGGGACGAGGAGCTGTCGCTGGTGACGGCCGACGGCGTGCGGCTGACGGGCGCCCGCCTCCGGGGCCCGGCCGACGCCTTCGCCACCGTGGTCCTCGTGCACGGCCTCGTGCACTCCTCCCGCACGCCTCGCATCCACGGCTTCGCCCGCCTGTTGGCCGGCCACGTCCACGTCCTCGTCCCCGAGCTGCGGGGGCACGGGCGCTCGGGCGGGTACTGCACTCTGGGCCGGGACGAGCCGCTGGACGTGCAGGCGGCGGTCGCCGCCGCTCCCGACGGGCTCCCGGTGGTCACCGTCGGCATCAGCCTGGGCGGGGCGTCCGCCCTCCTGCACGCCGGCACGTTCGGCGGCGTGGCCGGCGTCGTGGCGGTGAGCGCGCCGTCCCGTTGGGCGGCGTGGGACACGCCCGCCACCCGGCGGATCCGGCGGTACGTGACGACGCCGGCGGGTCGGCAGGTGATGACCTGGGTGCTGCGCACCCGCGTCGCCGCCGCGCTGGAGGGCGTTCCCGACTCGCGCCAGGTGGTGGCGGCCATCGCACCCGCCTTCACGATCGTCGTCCACGACCCCGCCGACCACTACTTCGGCGTGGAGCACGCCCTCTCTCTCCACGAGTGGGCCAACCAGCCCAAGGACCTGTGGCTGATGCCCGGCCACGGCCACGGCACCGACCTACTGACCCCGGCCCTGGCCCGGCGCCTGACGGACGACCTGCGCCGGCGCCTGACCCCGAATCCCCCGAGGGGCGCCGGCTGACGGCACGTGCGGCGCTTGGGCTCGCACCGCTCGTCGCCAACGGGCACAATGACGCCGTGTCTCACATCGATCTATCCAACTCAATCTGCGCCCTCTGCGGAGCCGGCGTCCACCTCGAGGCCGAGGGCCGGGTGGCCTGCAACGGCTGTGGGATGGCCACCGACAACTGCACGTGCACCGGCGAGGGTCAACAGGACCGCTCGGGGCGGGCGTCTGGGCGGGGCGGCGGGGCGGGCGCCAGCGCGTAGTCGCCGACGACGATACGCGGCGGGAGGCAAGGAGCTTCGCGTCGGAGACGGCGCTTGGACGCGCCATTGGGGCGACGGTCTCAGGTGTGGGCATCGTCCTCGGCGCTCTTGGCCAGCAGGAAGCCGCGGGCCCGCTCCGCCCGGCGGTAGCGGTTGACCAGTGCCCAGAACTCCCGGTTGTGACCCGGCTCCACCAGGTGCGCCATCTCATGGACGAGCACGTAGTCGACCACCCACGAGGGGAAGCCGGCGAGTCGCGACGACACCCGGATCACGCCGTCGCCCGGCGAGCAGGAGGCCCAGCGGGAACGCTGGTTGTCGACCCAGCGGACTTCCGCCGGGCGCGGGAGCCGGTAGCGGGCGGCGAGGACGGTGGCCCGGGCCGCCAGATCGGTCCCGGCCGTGGCCCGGCGCCGGGTCAGGCGGTCCACCATGTGCGCCACCCATTGCTCCTCGTCGGCCTTGCTCATCGTCGCCGGGACCAGGACGCGCACCACGCCGCCCTGCTCGCTCGCCTGCACGGTCTTGCGCCTTCGGCGGCTCCGGATGACCTCCACCCGCACGGTGTGCGACGCTAACGCCGGGCGGTCCAGGGTCCGTGGCATCCCTCGGCCGCCGCTCGGCGGGCAGAGGCTATGAGACGTCGTCGCCGCTGATGGAGGAGTCCCTGGTGCTCGACACCGCCAAGGTGGGGTCGCGCCACGGCCCCGACACGGCTGTCGTCGACCCCGAGGGGGCTCGCGCCTATGCGGCGGCCACGAACGACGACCTGACGGTCTACCAGTCCGGACCGCTGGTCCCGCCCGTCTTCGGGGTGGTCCCGGCGTGGCCGACGATGATGGCGGCGGTGCTCGACGTCGTGCCGCCCGCGGCCCGGCCGATGCTCGTCCACCTGGCGCAGGACATGCGCTTTCCCCGCCCGCTCGTGGCCGGCCAGACCCTCGTGACCGAGGCCGAGGTCCAGGCGATCCGGTCGCGACGGTCGGGGGCCGAGCTGACCGTCGCCGTCACCAGCCGAGGGGATGACGGCGCCGTCGCCCTCGAGCAGCTCGCCACCATGTTCATCCGCGGGGTCGGCGGCGGCGACGGCGGCGGTGAGCCGCGCCCCGACCACGCCCTGCCCGCCGGCGCCCGTGCCGCTCGAGTTGCCGAACGGGTCGTCCACGTGGACCCCGACCAGACCTTTCGGTACCGCGACGCGTCGGGGGACGAGAACCCGATCCACGTGGACGAGACCGCCGCCAAGGAGGCGGGGCTACCGGGGATCATCGTCCACGGGCTCTGCACGATGGCCATGTGCAGCCAGATCGTGGTCTGCGACGCGGCGGGCGGTGACCCCGCGGCGGTGAGGCGCCTGGCCGTCAGGTTCTCCCGGCCCGTGCTGCCGGGCACGGACCTGGTGACGACCCTCTACGACCTGGGCGAGGTGGACGGGAGGCGGAGCTACGGCTTCGAGGCCCAGAGCCAGGGCCACACCGTCATCAGGGACGGCCGAGCCGAGGTGGAGTGACCCGGTGCCCGTACTGAGGTTGTTCGCGGCGGCGCGGGAAGCGGCCGGGGTCGCCCGGGCCGAGATCCCAGGGGCGACGGTGGCGGAGATACTCGAGCAGGCCCGGGCCCGCTACGGCGAGCGCTTCGAGGCCGTCCTGGCCCGGTCGCGGGTGTGGGTCAACGGCGAGCCGGCGACGGCCGACACCGTCGTCCACGGCCACGACGTGGTCGCCGTCCTTCCTCCCGTGTCCGGCGGGGCGGGGGACGTGATGTCCGCCGACACGGTCTCCCGCGCGCCCCCCCCGCCCCCCGTCCGGCCGCCCGTCGAACCCCGCCGTCGGCCACCGACGGGCGGGGGTGGAGACAGCAACGGAGAGCCGCCTCCGACGGGTGCCCTTGCCGCTCTGGGTGGGCTCCCCACCGGTCGGTCGGGCCCGGGCGGGAGGTCCGCCGGCAACGGCGGTCCGGCGGGGGCTTTGTCGCCGGTCGCCACCACGGCCACGTTGCACGCCCCGGTGCGGCCTCCGGACGTCGCCCGCCGGACGCCCTCGTCTCCGCTCAAGGCCCGTCACGATGGGCTCAAGGCGGTCCTTGGCGGCCTGGCCGTCACCTACGACAGCAAGCGGCCGCACGGGCGCATCGGGCTCATATGGGCGATCGTCACCTTCGTCCTCGCCGTGCAGGGTGAGGAGTGGCTGGGCGGATGGCTCGCCCTCAACGCGTTCGTCGGGGGGTCGCAGGCGGCCGGCTCCCGGCGGGCGCTCGACCAGCGTCTTCAGCCGGCGCTGGCCGCCGCCCTCGCCGCCGGCGCTCCGGTCGCCGCCCTCTACGGCGTTCGCTACGTCGTCGGCCTGGTCGGTGTGGCCGCCGCCCTGGCCGTGCTGGCGGGGACGCTGGGGCACGGGCGTGGGGCCCACGACCTCGCCGCCACTCTCGCCATCGGCGCGGTCATCGGGGCAGCCGCCGCCGGCCCGGTGGTGACCCGGGACCTAGGCATCGCCCCCACGCTGTACCTCCTCGCCTGCGTCGCCGTGTACGACGCCGGCGCCTACCTGGTCGGAACGGGTGCGTCGTCGTCCTGGGAGGGGCCCGTCGGCGGCGTGGTCGCCCTCATCCCGGTGACGCTGATCGGGGCGATCATCCTGTCGCCCCCGTTCCCGTCGGGCGCACCCCTCGCCCTCGGAGTGCTCGCGGGGGTGCTGGCTCCCGCCGGCCCCCTGGTGGGCACGGCCCTGCTCGGCAGTCGCGACGCCGACGCCCCCGGCCTTCGCCGCCTCGACTCCCTCATCCTCCTGGGCCCCGCCTGGGCCTGGTGGGCAACGACGCTCATCCGCTGACCGGACGCCCGACCGGCGCCTGCGGCGCCGTTTCCAAATCGGGCACGCTCATCGTCACAGAGTGACCACAAGCCTGCCCGGAACGGAGGAAAGCTCCGCTAGCGACGCCACCGCCCGGACGGCAGGTGCCCTGGCGGCGCCGAAGGCGCCCTGGAGCACGTGTCGTACGGGCCCGTCAGGGCGCGAGCGAAG
>DATACM010000272.1:0-3021 GCA_036259055.1 Acidimicrobiales bacterium
GCAGCTCGCTGGCGCGCCTGCCACCCCCGGTAGAGGCGGGCCAGGAGCACGATGGCGAAGACGACGACGACGGCGATGAGCGCGCGGGGGAGGATCATGGGTGCCTCACGCCGCCAGCCGGGTCCCTCGGCGGCGGGCCAGGAACAGCCAGATCTCACACCCCACGCAGATGCCGGTGGCGGCGGCCAGGCCGGCCAGGAAGGCCACGACGAGGGCGAGGGCCCAGCCGACGACCGAGCTCCCAACTACGAAGGCGACGGTCGACGCAGCCAGGAACAGGACGCCCACGGCGGCGGCGAAGCGGGGCGGTCGGGGGTCCTCGAGCTCGGCGGGCGGCCCCAGTCGGGGTCGGATCACCTCGCTGTAGAGGCGCAGGAATGGGCCCCAGCGGGGTCCGAGGGCGGCCCCGGCCAGGAGCACGACCGCCACGGCGGGCACGAGGACGGGCACGTCGAGCACGAAGCCCACCAGCAGCAGCAGGGTCACCATCGCCTGGTTGAAGCGAGGGCCCCGGGGGTCGATCGGCGCGGGAACTGACGCTTCGGGCATGACAACAGTTTAAACCCGACCTCATAGGTCGGCATTCCGGCGTACGCTGGCGATGTGCCTGGGGGACGGAGCGAACAAGAAGTCGGAGGCCAGGGCGGCGGCTCCCGCCGGTCGCTCAGCGGGACCATGGCCATCGTGGCCCTCGATGCCACCGGCGAGGAGAGGACGGCGGCCATCGCCCGGGCCCTGGCGGCGGAGGGCGCCACCGTCATCCTGGTCACCGGGGGTGGCGACCGGGGCGGGCGCCTGGCCTCGGTCCTGCACGAGGAGGCCCGGGGGCGGGTGGCGGTCTTCTGCGCCGGCTCCGACCCCGCTGCCGACCTCGAAGCCCTGGCCGAGCTGGCCGCCGAGCTCTCGGCCCACTCCTGAGTGCCCACCCGCCGTCGGTCCCGTACGCTCGGTCCGACATGAAGCCCGTCATCGGCATCTCCGCCTACCCACGCCTGGTCGAGACGAGCCTGGGCGCCACCCTCCTGCACACCACCTCCCGCTTCTACGTGGAGTCGGTGGAGCGGGCAGGCGGGGTGCCGGTGGTGCTGCCGGTGATGAGCCCGGAGGCGGTGGACGACGTCCTCCCCGTCGTGCACGGAGTTCTCCTCTCCGGCGGAGGTGACATCCAGCCATCCCGGTACGGCGCCAAGCCGGTCGCCGAGACGAGCGGGGTCGATCCCGCTCGCGACGACTTCGACATCCGCCTGCTCGAGCTGGCCATCGAGGCGGAGGTGCCCGTGCTGGCCACGTGCCGGGGGATGCAGGTGCTCAACGTGGCCCTGGGCGGGTCCCTCATCCAGCACGTCCCCGCCGCCACCGGCCAGGTGCACTACCGCAACGACCGGTGGCGGGAGGGCGTGCACCGGGTGAAGATCGAGCCCGACAGCCAGCTGGCCGAGGCCCTGGGCGCCACCGAGGTCGAGGTGAACTCCATCCACCACCAGGCGGTCGACCAGGCCGCCCCCGGCACCAGGGCGGTCGCCTGGGCTGACGACGACACCGTCGAGGCCATCGAGCTGCCGGGCAGCCCCCACGTGGTCGCCGTGCAGTGGCATCCCGAGCTGCTGGAGGACTGGCCCGAGCAGCAGGGTCTCTTCCGCCAGTTGGTGGAGCACGCCCGCCGCCGGATGCCCCGTTCGGCCGGCCGCGCCGCCGGGTAGGTACCGCGCAGGCAGCGGGCGGGCGCCGCCGGCCGGGGATGAAGGTCCGCGGGACATTTGTTACTATCTGTGTAGGAGAAATTCCTCTCTTCGCGACCCCACGGAGTAGGTGCCGCTGATGGCCACGACTGAGATCGACCTCGGGCGCTACAAGCTCGGCTGGATCGACCCCACCGAGGAGTACATCTTCAAGCCCAAGAAGGGCCTGAACGAGGACATCGTCTCCGAGATGTCGTGGATGAAGGGCGAGCCCGACTGGATGCGCCAGTTCCGGCTGCGCGCCCTGAAGCTCTTCGAGCGGAAGCCGATGGCGCCCTGGTTCGCCGTCAACATGCCCGACCTGGACTTTCAGGACATCTACTACTACATCAAGCCCATCGACAAGCAGGTCGACGCCTGGGAGCAGCTGCCCGAGTCGGTCAAGGCCACCTACGAGAAGCTGGGCATCCCCGAGGCCGAGCGGAAGTACCTGGCGGGCGTCACCGCCCAGTACGAGTCCGAGGTCGTCTACCACAAGAACCGGGAGGACCTCGAGGCCCAAGGGGTCCTGTTCACCGACATGGACACCGCCCTGCGGGAGTACCCCGAGCTGGTGAAGGAGTACTTCGGCACCGTCATCCCGCCGGGGGACAACAAGTTCGCCGCCCTGAACTCGGCGGTGTGGTCCGGAGGCTCGTTCATCTACGTGCCCCCCGGCGTCGAGGTGCCCATGCCGCTGCAGGCCTACTTCCGGATCAACGCCGAGAACATGGGCCAGTTCGAGCGCACGCTGATCATCGCCGACGAGGGCGCCAAGGTGCACTACATCGAGGGCTGCTCGGCCCCCGTCTACACGTCCGACTCGCTGCACTCGGCGGTGGTCGAGCTGGTGGCCAAGCCCGGCGCCCAGATCACCTACACCACCATCCAGAACTGGTCGACCAACGTCTACAACCTGGTCACCAAGCGGGCCCGGGCCGAGGCCGAGTCGCGGGTCGAGTGGATCGACGGCAACATCGGCAGCCGCCTGACGATGAAGTACCCCTCGGTGTACCTGGTCGGCCCCAAGGCCCAGGGCGAGGTGCTCTCCGTCGCCTACGCCGGGCCGGGCATGCACCAGGACGCCGGGGCCAAGATGATCCACGCCGCCCCCGAGACGTCGTCGACGATCGTCTCCAAGTCCATCTCCAAGGACGGCGGACGCACCTCCTACCGGGGCCTGGTCCGGGTCGAGGAGGGGGCGTACGGGGTCAAGAGCCACGTGCGCTGCGACGCCCTGATCCTCGACGAGGACAGCCGCTCCGACACCTACCCCTACATGGAGATCGGCGAGAAGGACGCC
>DATACM010000273.1:0-22672 GCA_036259055.1 Acidimicrobiales bacterium
ACCGTCCGGCACGTCCGGCGACTCGTCGCGGAACACCGCATCCCGTTCATCAAGTGGGGTCACCTCCTGCGGTTCGACCTGCCCGAGATCGCCGAGTGGGTGAACAAGTGGCGCCACGGGTGCTGAGCCACCGTGCCCCGCGGTTGCGGAGGTCACCGCCGCCTCACGACCCGCTGTACGCTTACCCCAGACACTCCGAGCGAGGATGTGGGAGGTGACGTGAGCGCCGAGTCGAACCCGTCCAACCAGCGAGATCAAGGCCGAGGGACGGAGCGGAGAACCGAGGAGCAGCTGCTGGGTGCCCCAGTGGCTCCCGTCGCCTCCATCGACGACCTGCGCGGCTACCGAGCGGACATCTGGGAGTCCGACGAGGAGCTCGAGACCTTCCTTGCTCGGGTTCGCGCCAGTCGCAACGCCGACTTGGCCTGACCGCGTTGGCGGTCGTCGTCCTCGACACCGACGCGGCTTCCCGTCTGCAGAAGGGTCAGCTCACCCGCGCTGTGGCGGGGACGCTCGTGGGCGCCACCGTCGCCGTCACATTCGTCACTGTCGGAGAGCTGTTGAAGTGGGCGGAGGTCCGGTCCTGGGGCGAGCGGCGGAGAGCTGAGCTCGACCGCTGGCTCGATCTCGTGCCCGTCCTGGCGGTGGACCGAGCCGCCTGCCGGCAGTGGGCGGTGCTCTCCGCCGCCGCAGAGCGGCGAGGCCGGCCCCGACCCGTCAACGACGCCTGGGTCGCCGCGTGCTGCCTGGCCGCCGACGTCCCCCTCGTGACGTACAACCGCGCCGACTTCGACTTCGTGCGTCACCACTCGCTGCGGGTCCTGCCCGACGACCCGTCCTTGTAACTCGCGGCTCGTGGCTGTACGCTTTCCTATTGTTGACCACTGGCGCGCGTGAGTTTGCTCCCAAAATGCTCCCAGCATGGGAGCAGATAGTGCGCTGACCAGGAGTTACGGGTGGTCGGGACGTCTTTCTGCAAAGCCCTGTACACCGGTTCGATTCCGGTCGCCGCCTCCGAGCAAAAGTGCTGGTCAGGGCCGGTCGACGGCAACGAGCCAACGAGCCGTCACGAGCCCAACCCCACTCCAACCCCACAGATGGATGCCCAAGCGACGGATCACCTTCGACGAGTGGTGGCAAGAGCAGCTCGAGCAAGAGCCGTGGCTCGACCGTGGTTCCGAGGCTCTCGAAGGGATTAACCCGTGACGACGACGGCATCGCGTGTGAGACCGCTGGAGGAGACACCTCCGGGGATGCGGTAACTGCAGCGGGCGTTACGCGGGCGCCGACGGCCGGCGCCCCTGTCGCCAGTCAGCGCGCACTCGCCCGGACCGGACAGGGCAACGGGCGGCAGGTGCAACTCGCTCTCGTGTTCGTCCTCCTCGGGGCCGCTCTCGTCATCCTCCCCGGCGCGCTCCTGGTGCCCAAGCGCCGAATGGACTAGCCGTGCCTTGGTCTTGGCGACGTTCGAAGAAGGTCGGACCTTTCCGCTTCGGGCTGAGCAAGAGTGGCCTCAGCGCCAGTACTGGCACGAGGCGATTCCGCCTGGGCGGCTCGACGTCGGGCCGGCAAACGGTGTCGTTTCACTTCGGGCGCGGGCTGCGCTGGGCGCGGTCGCTTCGGCGGCGCCGGTGAGCGCTTCTTGGTGCCCGGGTAGATCACTCAGGTCGCGGTCGGAGGGCTGGGCACCCGGGACCGGTTCCGGGGGGGCGGGTTGAAGCGCCAGCCCGCCCCTGGCCGCGGCTGGAGACCAAGAGCAACAGGAGGGGCTGGGGGCAAACGTTCCCACGTCCCCTGCCGTTTGGCCGTCAGCTTCTCCGGGAACCATGTTCGCCCGGTTCCTGCTCGGGGCCCCTCAAGGCTGGGGCACGCTGCCGTCCCGCGGCGTGGCTCGAGCGGGAACCGGTAAGACGATTCCCAAGATTTACCAGTCCACGGTGGCATACTGGCCGGCGGTGGCGTTCACCCGTCCCGAGGTCGATCTCCTCATGGCACCGGGCGAGCCGCCGCTTTCGCCGCTCGAGCTCGTCCGCCGGCTACGGCCGCCGTGGATGTTGCGGGCTGCGTGCCGCGGGCAGCCGACAGAGATCTTCTTCCCGGCGCCGGGCGAGGGCGCTGAGCGGGCGCGGGAGCTGTGTGAGAGGTGCCCGGTACGACAGGAGTGCCGCGATTACGCCCTCAGCGATGGCACGCTCGACGGCTGGTGGGCTGGAACCTCGGCGAGACAGCGGGGGGCGCTTAGAGGCGGTCCGCGTCCTAGGCGAGGACGAGGTCAGCGGGCCGGGTGTGCGATTCTCCGGACCACGTCACTTCCTCGAGAACGCCCGCCGCACGAATGGCCCCGGTGACCACGTGTTCAGACTTCTGGATGGCCTCGCTGAGGCCATCCGCTTCGACGACCACGAAGAACTCGACCTTACGAGTCGCGAAGTCGATGGAAACATCTGCCTCGAACTCACTCAGCTCAACCACCGCTTCAGCGAGCTTGTCGAACAGCTGCTCGAGTTCGGGACGATCGAGAACCTCACCAGGGTCCGCCCGGATCGTCCCGCCGGTCTCAACCGCGATCTTCACGGCGGCCCTCCTCCCAGCAGCTCTGCCGACGGAACCATTGAAGCAGATGGTTGGGGTAGTAGGGACTCGAGGGTGTCAGGTGGATGCTTCGTTGGTGATCTCCGCAAGGGCACAAGGCTCGCCAGTACCCCTTCGCCGTGGTTGTGATCGTCCAACCGTGCGCCTCAGCCTCCTGCAGCGCCGCCTCGACCTCCTTGCTCTGGTGTCGACGACGGGCCACGGGGGCTTGAGTCTACGGAGGGCACTGTCAACCCCACGCGAACCCCACATCCGCCCTCGTCCGGCACAGTCCGCAGGGGTCCGGCAACCCGCTTCGACCTGCACAAATGGACGCCGGTGGACGGTCACGGACCCCTTGGGAGAAACCTGCAAAGCCCTGTACACCGGTTCGATTCCGGTCGCCGCCTCCGAGGCCCTGATCCTGCATAATGGGCAGATCAGAGCCTGTCGCATCGTTCAGCTGGCGGCGGAGAAGCGGTCAGCGGCGGCGCCGGAACGACTTGAACCACCGCAGCCCGCTACCAAGGTTGATGGAGATATGCCGCCGGCCGGAAGCCGAGCGTCCGATCCGCCCTCGCCGGCCGCCGACGCTGCCACTGAGGCCGCTCTTGCTCAGCCCGATGCGGAACGGCCCCAGCTCCTTCGACTTCCGAAACGACAGGCCCACCAACGTCTCCTATTCCCTGCGTCTCGACGGAGCCTGTGTCCGCATGGGAATCACGTCTCGCCCGGCAGTGTCAGCAGCGCCCGTTGATACCGTACGCCGCTGCGACGACACCATCGATGCGTCACGGCACTCCCGCTCGGTCAGGTGACGGTGATGACGATGGCGAAATCGCGCCCGTCCAGGAACTGGTGGGCCTCAGCCGTCCGGTGTGATGAGCACCTCGACGGCTGCGACGGCCTCACGTACGGGCGTTTCCCCCCCGATCACCTCGAACGTGCGCAGTGCCGTACCCGGCTCATGGAGCACGTCGGCCAGCACCTCGGCGATGTCGTCACGGGTGATGTTGCCTCGTGGCAGGTGGCGGTCGATGCGCACCTTCCCGGTGCCGCTCTCGTCGGTAAGCCCACCGGGGCGCACGATGGTGTGGTCGAGCCCCGCGGCGCGCAGTTCCGCCTCGGCGCGGGCCTTGGCCCGGAGGTAGACGGCGAAGACGTCGTCACCGTCGGGCGGGTCGTCGGTTCCCATCGAGCTGACCATCACGTAGCGGCGAATGCCCGTGCGATGGGCGGCGTCGACAAGGCGTTTGGCGGCGCCGTAGTCGACAGTGAGCTTGCGGCCGGCGCCGCTTCCCGGCCCCGCCCCGGCGGCGAAGACGATGGCATCCGCCCCCGAGACGGCCGCGTCGACGTCCTCGTCGTCGGCAGTCTCCAAATCGCAGACAATCGGAATGGCGCCATCGGCGAGCAGGTCGTCGCGCTGGACCGGGTTGCGGATGATGCCCCGTACGCGCTCGCTACCCGCGACTAGGAGGCGCGTCAGCCGACGGGCGATCTTGCCGTGCCCGCCGGCGATGGCCACCTCCATCCCTGGAGGCTATTCGAGGGCACCTCCGTCGTGGGGCCTCACGCGGTCAGCCGGGTGTTGTGCGGTCTCCTGAAGCGTTGCACACGTGCCCGGTACTGGGTTCATGTTGGATCGGCGGGGTGGAGGGCACGGTGCGTCGGCCCGGTGGCTCCGGCGATCGATAACCGCCGCCGCCGCGATTACTGCTCGGTCCCCGTCACAGGTCGGCTGGAGGACATCGGCAACCCTGGTCGGGTGGCGAACTTCTCCTGACGGAGAGGCTCGACGCGCGAGGGTGGAACCATGGGTTTCTTCGACGACTTGCCGCCGCCGCCTCCGCCGGTCCGCCCCCCTGCGGTCGAGCCGATGCCGTGGATGCGGCCTCCGGCCGGCTGGATCGGCGGGTGGGTGCCGTGGCACGTCGTCGTGATGCGCAACGTCAACGTGTACGCCGTCCTCACCGACGTTCAGGCGTTTCCGACCGGCGTCTTGTTCACCCTTGCGGCGCGGTTTCGCCCCGGTGCGTTCGGCAGCGATGACGGACCGCCTGACCCCCCGCTCATGATGTCGATAGGCACCGCCGATGGTCCGCTGCTCGGAGTCGGCTTCGCCGACGGGCGCAAGACGGCGCTCCACCTCCCGTCTCCGGGCCGTGGGGTGGAGCCCGACGGGCCACTGCTCACCCTCTGCGGAGGCGGCGGTGGCAGCGCCCAAGAGCAAATGGGCATCTGGCTGTGGCCTCTCCCGCCCCCGGTTCCGCTGACCCTTGTAACGGCCTGGCCGCGCGGCGGAATCAAGGAGACGACCATGACCCTCGACGCCGCCGAACTTGTCTCCGCGGCCAATGATGCCGAAGAGCCGTGGCCAGAAGAAGCGGACCGTTCGTGGGGCTTCTCGAGAACGAGCGAGATACGCCACGATCCGGGGAGCGAGGCGCCGAGCCGCGACGACTGATCAGGATCAGCACTTCCTGCTCGCCCTCGTCCGCCGGTCTCCCCGGCACGACCGCCAGATGGGGTCCTGCTTGCCCGGCGAGACCCTTGCAGGCCCCGACCCGGACGCGGTCATCCGCCATCGTGAAGCCACTCACGAAGTTGTTGAAGCCGCGCTTCGAGGCTGCGACGCCCACGTCCGGTCAGCCCCGATGCCATAAAGACGTCCGCCGTCACGATGGCCTCGTCCCTGACGAGAACATGGATCGTCTTGCCGAAGGGCATCATCGGAGGGGGGTTGCCGATCCGGAACCCCTCGATTGCGGAGCGAGGGATGTGGTGAGTCCGGAACAGGTTTCGAACAACTAGTTCCTGTTCCTCGGCGATCACCGCAAGGCGACTCATCCTCCCGATGAAGAACCCGCCCCAGGCGAGCATGGCGAGGCCGACCGGTAAGGCAGCCCACGCGCCACCGACCAGAGCGCCGACGATATTCGCCAGGAGCAAGCCGACCTGACAAACCCGACGAGGCGCACTGTCCAGATGACCGCTGCAGCGGCCACGACATAGCAAGAGGCCATGCCGATGAGGAAGTGGATGCCGGGAAAGCTCCACCCGTACAGCAGGCCAAGAGCAGGCGGGACAACGACGAGGTGGAACGTCCAGCGAGGCGGGGATGGCGCAAGCACCCGACGCACGAACGGGAGGAAGTCCACGCCAATACGATCCCACCGCTGCCTCCTGGCGGGATCGCGACCCCACAGGAAGCCGTTTCACCGCGGTCGTTGCCGTCATCGTTGGACCCCGGCACCCCGATGGGTAATGCCGACCCCTGTGCACCTCGTGCCGATGAGGAAGCGAGCGGTATCGCTCACGGCCCAGCTCGGCCCAGCGCCATTCCCTAGACGTCCCGTGACGAGGACGAGCTCACCCCTTCGAGCGAACGTCTTTTCTGCAAAGCCCTGTACACCGGTTCGATTCCGGTCGCCGCCTCGAGTCCGGTCAGTATCCCTCGAGGCGGTAGACGGTGCCCGGACGGTCGACCATGGACGGCGCGTGGCGGACGACGACCCGCTCGTCCTCCCTGACCCCGACGGTGTGCCCGTCGCCCAGCACCGGTCCGCTCTGGATCAGGTAGGTGGCCACGTTCATCGCGAGCTCTCTGAGCTCGCCCACCTGCCTCGACGAGGGAGGGATCTCCAGCTCCATCAGGCCGAAGGCGCTCAAGCCGACCGTGAAGAGCGACGATCCACTGTCCTCGACGACGGCCCGGAAGTCGACCCACAGCATGACGGGGAGCGAGTCGTCGTCGTGCTCGCGAGCGATCCCGTCGAAGACGTCGGCGCGGATGACCTGTCCGGCGGCCCCCCAGTAGACGCCGAGGGCGTCGGTCGAGCGCAGCACGGCGGTGACCACGCGGGTCAGGTGGCGATACGCGTCCACGGGAGGTCCGGCGCCGGAGACCCATGTGACGACGTGGGCCGTGGCCCGGCCGATCTCCTGCTGGGCGTCGGGCCAGAGCCACGACGTCGCCGCCGGGCCGTCGAGCTCCGCGGCTGGGACCGGCATGGGCACGACGGCGAGGGCTCCTCTCATGCCGTCGATCGTGAAGGTCATGGCGGCGAGGCCGTCCTCGTCCGTCTCGACGTCGAAGTCGCTCGGCGGCGTGTGCTCCGGCCATGCCGAGCGCCACCCCGCAGTCAAGGCGTCAGTCGTGAGCGGGCGCGGTGCCTCCAGCAGGGGCATGGCCAGCGCGCCGGCCGTCGGTTGCTCCTGCTCGCCTCGGCCATCCCGCTTCTTCGACCTGCGCAGCACGCATGAACCCTCGCGCCGCGACCGGCGGCCGCTACTGGCGGAGCCGCCGGTGACAACATCGGCGACGTGAGCAGCCGACGCGCCTGTGCCCTCCTCGCCGCCGTCTGGTTGGCGACGGCGTGCCGGAGCAGCGACCGTCCGGCGGCGGGCCCCTCGGCTGCGAACCCGTCGGTCGCCACCACCATCCCGACGCCCACCCCGTCGACCGTCGCCCCCACCCCGTCCTCACTGCCGCCCGCCTCCTCGGCCTCCTGCCCCGCGATCCCACCGAGGCGCGAACCGGCCCCTGACCGTCCCCGCTACCGCCTGGAGCTCGAGGTGCGGCCCGGGACGGCGATCGTCGAAGGCAGTCAGCAGGTGGAGCTCACCCCCGACATGCCGACCGACCGGTTGGTCTTCCGGCTCTGGCCCAACGGCCCCCGGCAGCGGGCCGAGGGCGCCCGCCTCGACGTCTCCCGGGTGGAGATCGACGGCCGGGAGGTCCGCCCCACGCTCGACGACCCCACCGCCCTGGTGGCCCGCCCGGGCAGCGCCATCAGAGCCGGCCAGCGGGTCCGCGCCACGCTGCGCTGGAGCCTCCGGCTCCCCCGGGGCGTCCGGGACCGGATCTCCGACGAAGGGGAGTCGGTGCGCCTGGGGTCGTTCTTCCCCATCCTCGAGTGGCAACCCGGCGTGGGCTGGCTCGGCGACCCTCCGACCACCCAGTTCGCCGAGGCGTCGACCGCCCCGACGGCCGACTTCGACCTCTCCGTCGCCGCCCCCGACGGTTTCGGCGTGCTGGCCAGCGGCGTGGAGGACCGGCCCGGCCACTGGACGGCGACGGCCATGCGCGACGTGGCCGTCGCGGTGGGCCGGTTCACAGTCGCCTCGGCCATGGCGCGCGCTCCGGAGCCCGTCCGGGTGACGGTGGGCGTCCAGCGGGGGCTCGGTGAGCCGCCGTCGACCTACCTCGACAAGGCAGTCGCCGTGCTCGAGGACTTCGGCCGGCGCTTCGGGCCCTATCCGTGGCCGGCCTTCACCGTGTCGGTCACGCCCACGCTGCGCAGCGGCATCGAGTACCCGGGTCACGTGATGCAGGGCCCGGGCACGTCGGGCCGCAGCCTCACCCACGAGGTCGGGCACCAGTGGTTCTACGCGCTCGTGGGGAACAACCAGGCCCGCGACCCATGGATCGACGAGGGTGGGGCCTCGTGGGCCGAGGCCCGGTGGGAGGGCGCCCTGGCCCGTTTCCGGTCGCGCCCCGTCCCACCCGAGGCCCGGCGCCGCCTGGGCGAGCCCATGACCTACTGGGACGCCCGCTCCTCGGCCTACTACCCGGGCGTGTACGTGCAGGGGGTGCAGGCCATGGCCGCCCTCGGTGACCCCGCCCTGGTCGACTGCGCCCTGCGGGTCTTCGTCGCCCAGAACGCCCACCGGATCGCCACCCCCGCCGACTTCGTGGCCGCCATGCGGGCGGTGTTCCCCGACGCCGCCGCCGCCCTGGCACCGTTCGGCATCCGGGCGTGAGCGCGATCAGGCCGGCGACTGGCTGGCTCCCGCCACCGGCACCGAGAAGCGCTGGCACCAGATCATCACCGTGAGCGGGCGGTCGACGTCGAACCCCGGGGGGATCTCGTAGCTGTCCCGGCCGGGCTCGAAGCGCCCGAGCCGGACGGCGCCCTCGATCCCCTCCCGGTCGGCGCCCGGCACCAGGTACACGACGGGGTCCGGGACCGACGACACCGAGAGGTCGCCGAAGGCGACGACGTGGGAGCCGCCGGGCTGGCGGAAGACGGACGCCTCACCCGAGCCGCGGTGCCCGTCGAGCCCTCGGAAACGGCCGGTGCTGAGCCGGACCGGCGGCGAGGCGGATGGGACCGACGTCCCGCCGGCGGCGCCGACGCGCTCGGGGAAGCGGCCCGTGACCTTGACGTCGTCCTCGAAGTACGGCGCGACGTTCATCCAGAGCAGCACGGTGGCGGGGACCGCGATTACGGCCGTTCGCACGAAGGGATTGGAGACGACCCGCCGCATGCACCACGAGAAGGCGACCCAGCCGGCGAC
Organism: Acidimicrobiales bacterium; assembly: GCA_036259055.1. Taxonomy (GTDB): domain Bacteria; phylum Actinomycetota; class Acidimicrobiia; order Acidimicrobiales; family AC-14; genus DASZJY01. The sequence goes on from DATACM010000273.1 coordinate 8,875, forward strand.
GACGGCCCCCACTCGGAGCATGCTCTGGGCGCTCGAGAAGGTGCCCCGCACGATTTCCGGTTTGAGGGCGACGAGGATTGTCACCGCCGCCACGGGGACACCGATGCCCGCCGCCCGCGCCCAGACCGGCGGTCGGTGAGGAGCAGGGCTCTGCGGGCCTTGCCGGTCGACGTTGGTCGCCATGCTCCGACAGTCCCATTGCGGGCCGCCGCGTTACACAGCCGGTGGTGAGCTCAGCGGCCGCCCGGTGGGCGGGAGACGCAGCCGTTGCCGTCGGCCGTTTGGGTGCCGGCCGGCCGGCCGTTGAGCTCCACGTCGACGGGGGAGCCCGGAGCGAACCCGCACATACGGGGGAAGCTGGTGACGACGGGCGCCGGTGCCGGCGCCGGGCGGCTGGGTCGGGGCGTGGGCGCACGCCCCGCTCGGGCCGCTGGCCGCGCCGGTGGAGCGGTGGCCGGCGGAGGTGCCGCGCCGGTGGTCGGCGGTGGGGCGAGGGTCGTGGGGACCGGCGCGGCGACGGTCGTGGGGACCGGCGCGGTCGTCGGAGCGGCCGTCGTGCTCACCGTCGCTTCGGTGGTGGACGGCGGCCGGTCGGTCACCGAGATCTCGTCGGCGCCGTCCCCGCTGCCGGTGGCGACGGCATACACGAGCAGCACAGCCATGAAGACGACGGCCGCCGCCGGCAGGGCTCTGGGCAACCGCCGCCTCGTCCACGGGGTGCGGCGGGCCCGAGGCGGCGGGGCGTCCGTCGCCGGGTACGGAGCAGTGAGCACCTCGGGCAGCTGATCGTCGGCCACGTCCGGCGCCGGCTCCGTCCGTGGTCCACCCACGGCGACGGCCGCGCTGCTCATCTGCCAGACCTGCGAGCAGGCGGGGAACTGTCCAGTGCACCGCGTCCCGCAAATGGCGCACGTGCACGAGTCCGCTCCGGCGCGCATGGGATGGTCGCAGTCGGGATGGATCCGAGGCCCGAATTCCCGGCAGACGCCCATGGCCCAGCCACCTTTCTCAGTCCTCCCGGCGACGCGAATGTAGACCCATCGTCGTGCTCTGTCGTCCCCGAGAGACCGGGAGGGAGTCGTCCTACTTCTTGACGGCTCGGTGGGGCGACGACACAATCCCCCGCATGTTCCGGAAGCGCAACAGACAAGCCGCCGCACCCCAAGAGGCAGAGCAGGTTCCCACGCAGGCTCCCGCCACCTCCGGCATGTACCAGTCCTACGAGCTGACGACGTTCGACGGCAAGGGCCACCCCGTCGTCATGGTGTACACGCGGGACGCCGAGGGCCGGACCATCAAGACGGTCAAGAGGATGAGGAGAGCCGAGAGGTAGGTCTGTCGCGGCGGGCGTTCAGAACGCCTGGGTCGCGACGATCCGGTGATGCTCCTCCAGGCCGGAGAGCTGCTCCTGGGCCCGGCCGACGAGAACTTCGAAGTCGACGTCGGCGAGGCGGTCGTCGCCGCCGGCGACCTCGCCCAAGGCGCGCCACAGGGCGAGCTTGCCGGTGACGCCCATGATGAGCGCCTCCAGCTCCAACAGCCGGCTGAGCCCCGGGTCACCCGTGATTCTCTGGTGCAGCCGGAGCCGCCCCAGCTTCTCGGCCAGGTGGCCGGCCGCCTGCTTGAGCGCCGCCCTCTCCACGCCCGCGCGCCTCATGACGTCCTCGAGGGTCTGGCGGTCCTCCTCGATGGCGACGAGCACCCCCGACATGAAGGACCCGAGCTCCGTGCCCTCGTTGTCGGACGCGATCTTCTCGGCCAGGTCGCGGCCCGCTTCGGCACCGGCGAGATGGTCGTTCAGGTAGGTGGCCAGCTGCTCATGGGCGACCATCGGTGCCCTCGCCTAGCGAAGCGCGAGGGTGAGCAGGACCGACAGCACCAACGAGAGGACGAGGGGCCACCAGTAGAAACGGAAGCGGGCCCGCCGCCCCGAGCGCTTGGTCCACACGAACACGGTTCCCCCTGTACCCCTTGCCCTCCGTTAGCAACCTCGGCGCCGTCGGGTAGGTAGCCGGCATGCCCCGTGGTAGCGACAAACACACTTCCCGGCTCGACGAGAACCTGGACCACGACACCCGCCCCCTGACCCAGGGCGCTCCGCTGGAGGCGAGGGCGCAGGAGGCTCGGGCCCAGGAGGGGGAGGCGGACGACGAGCCCACGCCCGACTCCCTGCTGAACGGCGACCGCGGCGTCGCCGATCCCGACATGCTGACCCACGACGAGGTGGAGGCCAGGAGCGTACTGGCGACGCACCTGCGCCCGTCGGTGTGGCCCGCCGACCGCGAGGCGCTCCTCGCCAGCGCCCGGGAGACCAATGCCCCGGCGTGGCTGCTGGACCAGCTGGCGTTGCTGCCCGACGGGACGTTCACCCACACCGAGGCGGTGTGGGAAGCCATGGGCGGGCGGGTCGAGTTCCGGATGTAACCGAATCGTCTCGGTCGACGGCGGTGGGAGGGACCGGCCGATAGCCGGATCGCCGTAGCCTTCGCGGATCGGTCGTCGCACCAAGATCGTCGCCACCATCGGGCCGGCCTCGGAGGACCCTGACGTCCTCCGGGCCATGCTGGCGGCGGGCATGGACGCGGCCCGGCTCTCGCTCGCCCACGGGACGCTCGACGAGGCACTGGTGCGGATGCGGCGGATACGGGCGGTCGCCGAGGCCGAGGACAGGCTCCTCGCCGTCCTCGCCGACCTCCCCGGGCCCAAGGTGCGGGCGGGGGCCTTCCCCGAGGGAGGGGTGCCGCTGGCCGGCGGCAGCCTCGTCGAGATCGTCTCCGGGGGTGCAGGAGAGGCGAGCGGCGAGCAGCGGATCGCCGTCGACCATCCCCACGCCGTCCGGGTGCTGCGGGAGGGTGACCGCGTCGTGCTCGGGGACGGTGCGATCGAGCTGCTGGTCAAGGCGGTCGCCGGCGACCGGGCCACGGCCGAGGTGGTCACCGGCGGCTGGGCCCAGGGCCGACCGGGGGTGGGCCTGCCGTCGGGGCGCCTGGAGATCCCGTCGCCGACGCCCGAGGACCTGCGCCTGCTCGCGGCGCTGGCCGAGGCCCAGGTCGACGCCGCCGCCATCTCTTTCGTCCGGTCGGCAGCGGACATCGACAAGGCCCGGGCGTCGGCAGGGGTCGACGGGCCCATGCTGGTGGCCAAGGTCGAGACCCAGGAGGCGGTCGACGCCCTCGAGGACATCATCGCGGTGGCCGACGGGGTGATGATCGCCCGAGGGGACCTGGGCATCCGCTGCGCGCTGGAGGACGTTCCCCACTACCAGAAGCGCATCATCCGCACGGGGGTCGCCTTCGGGCGACCGGTCATCACCGCGACCCAGATGCTCGAGTCGATGGTGCGGGCACCGGGGCCCACCCGGGCCGAGGTGAGCGACGTGGCCAACGCGGTGTTCGACGGCACGAGCGCCCTCATGCTGTCCGGGGAGACGGCGGTCGGGCACGACCCGGTGGCGGTGGTGGCCACCATGGCGCGCATCGCCACCCGGGCGGAGCGGGACTTCGACTTCGAGCGCTGGGGCCGCAACCTGGGCCGCCAGCAGACGGCGGGGGCCGTCGGGGCCCCCGCACCGGAGCGCATCACCGCCGCCATCTCGGCTGCCGGCTGGCGGGCCTCGATCGATGCCGAGGTCTCCGCCATCATCGCCTGCACCGAGAGCGGCGCCACCGCTCGGGCCATCTCCCGCTTCCGTCCGACCGTTCCCGTCCTCGCCGCCACGCCGTCGCTGCGCACGGCCCGGCAGCTGTCGATGGCATGGGGGATCACCCCCATCCTCACCGACCGCCACGGCACGACCGACGACATCGTGTGGTTCGCGGTGAAGGCGGCCGCCGAGCGAGCCTTCATCCATCCCGGCGACCTGGTCGCCGTGCTCGTCGGCTCGCCGACCGACCCGGAGCCCGCCACCGACACCCTCCGGATCGTGCGGGTGCAGTGAGCGGCGACGCGGCGCCGAGCTGCCCCGGGGAGCGGGCCGGTAAGGGTCTCACACACTTATTGCGCGTCGTCCCGGCACACCAGAATGGGGCGGCGATGCGAACCGACCTTGTGCGGCTGAGCCTCTACTGCCCGACCTGACTGCCGGGCTACCACCTGCCCTTCCTGGCAGCGGGGGCGAACGGTCTGTTCGCCCGTCACGGGCTCGACGTGGAGATCCTGGAGCCGGCCCCCGGCCCGGCCAACGTGGCGCGGGCCGCCGCCGGTGGCGCCGACCTCTGCCTCACGAGCATGGCCCACTACCTGCGGGCGCGCGACGCCGATCCGGCCGTCGCCGCCCGGTTCGTGGCGCCGATCGTGCGCCGCACGCCGATGGCCGGCCTGGTTGCCGCCAGCTCGCCGATCGACTCGCCCGCCGAGCTCTCCGGGCGCCGCCTCGGCGGTCCCTCCGACAGCCGCCTGGTGGCCGAGTACCAGGGATGCCTGGCCCACCTCGGGCTGGCCCCCTCCGTGTTGGTCCCGATGGACTACAGCGAGGCACCGGCCGCCCTGGGGCGCGGTGAGGTCGACATCGTCCCCGACTTCGTCGACCTCATCCCTCGCACCCGCCGCCAATCCGGGATCCCGGTGCGGGCGGTCCCCTTCGGGTTCGACCTCTACTCGAGCGGCCTCGTCGCGGCCGACCGGTTGCCTCTGGACCTCGTCGCGCGGGTGGTGGAGGCGGTAGCCGAGGCGCTACAGCGCCAGCGGGAGGACCCGAAGGCCGGTCTCGCCGAGCTGGCCCGTCGCTATCCCGAGGCCGACCCGGCTGACGCCCTCGAGGGGTGGGCGCTGGTCGAGCCCAACATCTTCACCGGCCCGCCCCCCGGCGTGTCCGAGCCGGCGACCTGGGCGACCAGCGTGCAGTTCACGAGCGACGCCCTCGGCCTGCCGCCACCCCCGCCCGAGACGGTCGTACGACCCGAGACCGTCGGCCCCATGAAGGAGGTTCCGTGAGAAGACTGCGCGCGCTCGTCCTGATCCTGATCCTCGCCCTCGTCGGGGCGGCCTGCGGCGACGACCCCGAGGAGACCGAGGGCGGCCAGCAGCCGGCCGTCAACGAGAGCGCCGAGCTGCGGGTCGGGTTCACCGACGACCAGTACGTGCTCGAGGGGCCCGAGGCCAACCTCTCCGCCTATCCGCTCAACACCAACGTCCTCGAGACTCTGACCTACCTCACGCCCACCTACGAGGTGAAGCCCCGTCTGGCCGACCGCTGGGAGTTCCGGGCCCCCAATACGTGGAGGTTCCACCTCCATCCCGGGGTGAGGTTCCACGACGGTCGCCCCTTGAACGCCCAGGCCGTCAAGGAGGGCCTGTTCGAGCGGGTGGCGCAGCGGCGGGGAGGCGGCACCATCAAGGCCGGGCCGAACTCAGCCGTGGTCGTCGACGACCTCACCATCGACTTCACGCCCACCGTCCCCAACGTCCGGGTCCCCGAGCAGATCGTCCATCCCCAGAACGCCGTCATCGCCCCCGGCGCCGACCCGGGCAGGAACCCGATCGGCACCGGTCCGTTCCGCTTCGTGGAGTACCGGCCCAAGGAGCGCATAGTCGTCGAGCGCAACCCTGAGTACTGGGGCACCAGGCCCAGCGTCGCCCGCATCACCTTCCGCTTCTACGCCGACACCAACGCCCGCCTCCTGGCCCTCCGGGCCGGCGACATCGACCTCGCCTACCAGGTCCCCCGCGACGACGTGCAGGCACTCAAGAACGAGGGTTTCACGGTCCTCAACAGCACGGTCGGCGCCTACCGCGCCATGTACGCCACCGCCCATGGCGCGGCGCCGTTCGACATCCTCCAGGACATCAACGTCCGCAAGGCGATCGCCCTCGGCGTCGACCGCCGGAAGTTGGTCGACGGGGTCCTCACCGGCCTGGCGACAACGGACCAGACCTTCGTGCCGCCGAGCTCGCTCGGCCGCCACGCCGGTGAGGTCAAGGGCAACCCGTACGACCCGGCCCGGGCTCGACAGCTGCTCGACCAGTCCGGCTGGCGACCGGGACCCGACGGGATCCGGGTAAAGGACGGCCGTCGGCTGAAGCTCGTGCTCGTCTCGGGGTTCCCGTCGGCCGAGGCGCTCCGCCCCACACCCGTGTTCCTGCAGTCGGAGCTGAGGAACCTCGGCATCGATGTGGAGATCCAGGAGCGGCCCGATTCGGCGTCGTTCCAGGACCTCATGGAGGAGAAGAAGGGCGATCTCTGGATCGAGGAGGGAAACCAGAACGACGCCAATCCCGGCTTCTTGCCGACCCTGCTGCTCTACACCGGCCCCGGATCGGCCGGGTCGGGGGTCTACCAGGGCGTCGCCGCCCCTGGCCCACGGTTCGACCAACTCCTCGAGCCGAGCCTCACCGAGGTCGACCTCGACACGATGCAGGGCCAGGTGGCCCAGGCCCTGAACGAGGCGATCACCGAGCAGGCGACTCTGATCCCGCTGGCGGGCATCTTCCGCATCTACGGGATGAAGAAGTCGGTCGTCGGGTTCCAGCCCCACCCGTCGTTCCTCAACATCAGCTGGCTCGGGGTCGGCGTCTCGGCGTGACGAGCACCGTCCGAGGGGCGGCGGCGCGGTAGGGAGGCGCGAGCGGCGTGGCCTACGTCGTGCGGCGCCTCCTCCTCGTGATCCCGACGCTGCTCGGGGTCTCGTTCCTCGCCTTCGCCCTCGCCAACCTGGCGCCCGGGGACCCGGCCGAGCAGTACCTGCGCCGGGTCCTCGACCGGGTCCCGACCCCCGAGGAGATCACCGAGGCTCGCCACGACCTGGGCCTGGACCGGCCGCTGGTCGTGCAGTTCGCCCGCTGGACGTTGGACGCGGCCCAGGGCGAGCTGGGCACGTCGTACGCCAGCCGTCGCCCGGTGGCCGACGAGGTCGTCGAGCGGGCCCGCTACAGCCTGGAGCTGGCCGTTCCCGCCGGCCTGCTCGCCCTGCTGGTCGCGCTCCCGGTGGGGACGATCTGCGCCCTGTATCGAAGTCGTCCCACAGACCAGCTCGTGCGGGTCACGGCCTTGGCCGGCGCGTCCATGCCTAGCTTCTGGCTCGGTCTGCTGCTCATCCTCCTCTTCGCGGTTCACCTCTCCCTCGTCCCGGTGGCCGGCCGGGGCGGGCCCGGCAGCTTCGTCCTGCCCGTCGTCACACTGGCCCTCGAGCCGGCGGCGCTGCTGTCCCGCTTCACCCGGTCGACGATGCTGGAGACCCTCGGCGAGGACTACATCCGCACGGCCCGGGCGAAGGGCCTCTCGCGACGGCTGGTCGTCGAGCGGCACGCCCTGCGCAACGCCCTCATCCCGGTGATCACCTACTTCGGCACCCGGCTCGGGCACCTGGTCACCAGCGCCGTGATCGTCGAGACGATCTTCGTCTGGCCGGGGATCGGCAAGCTCACGGTCGATGCCATTGCCACGCGTGACTTTCCGATGCTCCAAGGCGTCGTCGTGTTCGCCGGCCTGACCTTCGCCATCGTCAACCTGCTCGTCGACCTGTCGTACGCGGCTATCGACCCGCGCATCCGCCTGGCCACCGAGTCGCACCGATGAACCCCTCGGCACCCCCCACCGAGGTCATCACCGCCGAGGCGCACGTGCTCGTGCCGGAGGCAAGCCGCGTCGCGTCCCGCCCCGGACTGCTGCGGGTCATGGCACGCGACCGCACCGCGATGGTCGGCTTGGTCATCGTGTCGACGCTCAGTCTGGCTGCCGTCCTCGCCCCGCTGCTCTCCTCGCATGACCCCAACGCGGTCGACGTCGCCCGGCGGTTCCTCCCGCCGTCCTCGGAGTTCCCCCTCGGCACCGACCACCTTGGAAGGGACGTGTTCGCCCGCCTCCTCTTCGGGGCCCGCGTCTCCATCTCCAGCGCCCTGGTCGCCACCGCCGGCATCACCGCGGTCGGGGTCCTGCTCGGCATGGTCGCGGGGTACCTGGGCGGGGTCGTCGACACCGCGATCAGCCGGGTGGTCGACATCATGTTGGCCTTGCCGACGCTGCTCACGGCCCTGGCAGTGACGGCGATCCTGGGGCCGGGCCTGGACAACGTCGTCGTGGGCATCGTCATCGCCGCCTGGCCTTCCTACTGTCGCATCGTCCGAGGGGCGGTGCTGGCCGAGCGGGAGAAGGACTACGTCGAGGCGGCGCGTGCCGCCGGCGCCTCGAGCACGCGGATCCTGCGGCGGCACCTCCTCCCCAACGTGGTGGGGCCAGTCGTCGTGATGACGACCCTGGAGCTCGGGATCACCCTGTTGGCGATCTCCGCCCTTTCCTTCCTGGGACTCGGGGTGACGCCGCCGACGGCGGAGTGGGGAGCCATGCTCTCCGAGGGCCGGACCTATCTGGCCCGCGCTTCCAACATGATGCTGTTCCCTGGAGCGGCGATCTTCCTGATGGTTCTCGGCTTCAACCTCCTGGGCGACGGGCTGCGCGACGTCCTCGACCCTCGCACCGTGCACGGCGCGGCGTGGGCGGCGCCGAGGCGGCGCGCACGGCGCCGGCGCTGGCACGACGTGACCGGCGGGGACCAGGCCCTCAGCCCGGGGCAGGGGCGCGATTGAGCTCTGTCCCTGGCGACGCCGGGGCCCCCTCGTCCCCACGGTTCGCCGGTTCGCTCCTCGCCGTCGACGACCTGTCCGTGCACTTCGACACCGACGCTGGTCTGGTCAAGGCGGTCGACGGCGTGAGCTGGTCGATCGATGCCTCGGAGACGCTCGGCATCGTCGGGGAGTCAGGGTCGGGGAAGTCGGTATCCGCCCTGGCCGTGATGGGTCTTGTCCCGGTCCCGCCCGCCCGTTTCCCCTCAGGGCGGATCTTCTTCGACGGCAAGGACCTGCTCCGAGCCGACGAAAAGGAGCTGCGCCACATCCGCGGGAACGAGATCTCGATGATCTTCCAGGACCCCCTCACCGCGCTCAATCCGGTCTTGAGCGTCGGCAACCAGGTCGCCGAGGTCATCCGCGTCCACCAGGAGGTGGGCCGCGCTCCGGCCATGGGCCGGGCCGTCGACCTGTTGGGCGAGGTCGGCATTCCGAACCCGCGCCAGCGGGCCAAGGACTACCCACACCAGTTCTCGGGCGGGATGCGGCAACGGGTCATGATCGCCATGGCCCTCGCCCTCGACCCCAAGGTGCTACTCGCCGACGAGCCGACGACCGCCCTGGACGTGACGGTGCAAGCCCAGATCATGGCGTTGCTCACGCGCCTCCAAGCCGAACGGGGCACGGCCATCGTGCTCATCACGCACGACCTGGGACTGGTCGCGGGCCACGCCGACCGGGTGCTGGTGATGTACGCCGGCCGGGTGGCCGAGGTCGGCGACGTTGAAGACATCTACTACCGCCCCCGCCACGCCTACACCCTTGGGCTCCTTTCCAGCCTGGCCCGACTCGATCAGCACCGCCGCCAACGCCTGCGGCCGATCGCCGGCCAGCCGCCGAGCCTCATCCACGTGCCGTCGGGGTGCCCGTTCCACCCTCGCTGCCCTTTTGCCAGCGAGATGTCGCGCACCCACGTCCCCGAGCTCGTCCCCCAGGAGGGCCCCGACCACTTGGCTGCCTGTCACAACAGCGATCAGGTCGCGGCCGCCGTCACCACCGAGCTCGTGTCCGTCCTCCCCCAGGTGGGACGCCCGGAGGGACCCGTGGGTCCTGTCGCGAGCGTGGCCGTCCGCGAGACCGGGCCGGCAGAGGGCTCGCCCGTGGGCGCGGAACCGGTAGGGAGCGACGGCCCTCTGCTCGAGGTCGTCGGCCTGGTGAAGCACTTCCCGGTCACCAGTGGCCTCGTCATCCGGCGCCGCGTAGGCGGCGTTCGGGCCGTCGACGGGGTGTCCTTCTCCATCGCTCGGGGCGAGACCCTCGCCCTGGTGGGCGAGTCGGGCTCAGGCAAGTCGACCACCGCCCGCTCTGTGCTCCGCCTCGTCGAGCCTACGGAGGGCTCCGTGCGCTTCGACGGCGAGGACATCACCCGAGCCGGGCCCCGGCGCCTCCGGGAGCTGCGGCGGGAGATGCAGGTCATCTTCCAGGACCCGTTTGCGAGCCTCAACCCCCGTATGACAGTGCGCGCCATCCTCTCCGAGCCCTTCAAGATCCACGGCATCGAGGAAGATGGAAAGGTCGACCACCTCCTCGAGGTGGTCGGCCTGGCGCCCGAGCACGCAGCCCGCTACCCCCACGAGTTCTCGGGCGGCCAGCGGCAGCGGGTGGGCATCGCCCGCGCCATCGCCCTCGACCCCAGGCTGGTTGTCTGCGACGAGCCGGTGTCCGCTCTGGACGTGTCCATCCAGGCCCAGGTCCTCAACCTGCTCGAGGACCTCCAGGCCGAGCTGGGCCTGACGTACCTGTTCATCGCCCACGACTTGTCCGTCGTCCGCCACATCGCCGACTGGGTAGCGGTCATGTACCTCGGCTTGATCGTGGAGCTGGCCGGACGCGACACGATCTTCGAGCGCCCCGCCCATCCCTATACCCAGGCCCTCATCTCGGCCGTGCCCGTCCCGGATCCCGTCAAGGAGCGGTCCCGGCCTCGCATCCTCGTTCGTGGGGACATGCCGAGCGCCGTCAACCCGCCCACCGGCTGCCGCTTCCGGACCCGCTGCCAGAAGTTCGCCGCCGAGCTCAGCGAGAGCGAGCGGCAGAAGTGCATCGAGGAACCGCCCGCCCTTGTCGACCGGGGTCACGGCCATCCCGCCGCGTGCCACTACGCCGACGTGGCGGCCGTCGTATGAGTAGCAGCCACCGGACGCAGCGGCGGTGGCGAGCCGTGGGGTACCGGTCAGGGCGTCAGCCGTCGTGAGCGATCACGGCTAGCGCGGTTCCGGCCGTAGCCTGGAGCCGGTGGCCGCCCCCCTCGACGCCGACGTCACCTCCCTGGGCCGGGAGCTGGCCCGGATGGCCGGGGAGCGGTCGCGGGTCGTGCAGTCGTCGTGGTGGAGCGAGCGCATGCTCGAGTGGGCGATGTCGCACCCGTCGTTCCGCACCCAGCTCTTCCGGTTCGTCGACGTGTTCCCGGCCACCACCGACGACGCCGACGTGCTCCGTCATCTGGACGAGTACTTCGCCGGGCCCGAGGTCCCCCGGGTCCTCGACCTGGGGCTGGGCGTGGCCGACCACGTGCCTTTCGGAAGAGCGGCCGCCGCCAGCCTGGCCCGGCGCAACATCGCCCGGGTGGCCGAGCAGTTCATCGTGGGGACGGGGCCGGCGGAGGCGGTCGCCGGCCTCGAGCGCCTCTGGCGGCAGGGACGGGCGTTCACCGTCGACCTCCTGGGCGAGAAGACGATCACCGCGGAGGAGGCCGACCGGTACGCCGCCCGCGTCTCCGAGCTGATCCGGGTGCTCGACGAGGCGGCCCGCCGCTGGCCGGCCGACGAGCACCTCGAGCGGGACGACATGGGACCCCTTCCCCGGGTGAACGTCAGCGTCAAGCCCACCGCCCTGGCGTCCCGCTTCGGACCGCTCACCCGCGCCGACGGGCTCGAGCAGGCCAAGTCACGCCTGCGGCCCATCCTCGCGTTGGCCCGCGACCTCGGCGCCTTCGTGAACCTGGACATGGAGCATTACGAGGTCAAGGACCTCACGCTGCAGCTGTTCCGGGAGCTGCTCGAGGAGCCGCAGTTCGCCGACCTGGAGGCGGGGGCGGTGATCCAGGCCTACCTCAAGGACTCGCGCGACGACCTGGCCGACCTCGTCGCCTTCTCGGCCAGCCGCGCCCGCCCGCTCACCGTGCGGCTGGTCAAGGGCGCCTACTGGGACACCGAGACGGTGGTGTCGAGGGCCGAAGGTTGGCCGGTGCCCGTGTACGAGCGGAAGGAAGAGACCGACGCCAACTACGAGCGCTGCACCCGGCTTCTCCACGACCACCACGGCGAGGTGCGAGCCGCCTTCGGGAGCCACAACCTCCGCTCGCTGGCCTACGCCGTCGAGTACGCCCGGTCCCAGGGCATCCCCGACCACGGCTACGAGATCCAGATGCTGCACGGCATGGCCGAGCCGGTGCACGCGGCGGTGCACCACCTCGGCCTGCGCCTACGGGTGTACGCACCGGTCGGCGACCTGGTCCCGGGCATGTCCTACCTCGTCCGTCGCCTGCTCGAGAACACCGCCAACGAGAGCTTCGTACGCCAGCGGTTCGTCGAGGGCCGGGACCTCGACGAGGTGCTCGAGCCGCCGGCGGTGGCCTCCCTCCCGCCGCCCGACCCCGAGACCCGGCACCCCCCAACCGATCCGAACCGTCCCGGTGAGTACCGCCACGAGCCGCTCGCCGACTGGCGGCGCACCGGCGCCCGGGCCAGGTTCGCCTCCGCCCTCCATCGGATCGGGGAGAAGGGACTCGGGGTGCGGGTGCCGGCGGTGATCGACGGCCGGGCGACCGACACCGAGGCGACGATCGTCTCGGTCGACCCGGCCGACCCGGGCACGACCGTCGCGGTCTCCGCCTCGTGCGGGCCGGCGGAGGCGGATGCCGCCTTGGAGGCGGCGCGCCGGGCCTGGCCGGCCTGGCGTCGGATGCCCGCGCCCGACCGGGCCGCGGTGCTGTTCCGGGCCGCCGAGTGGATGCGCGAGCGGCGGGCCGACCTGGCCGCCCTCGAGGTGTTCGAGGCGGGCAAGCCCTGGAAGGAGGCCGACGCCGACGTCGGCGAGGCGATCGACTTCTGCGAGTACTACGGCCGCCAGGCGCTGCGCCTCGACGCCGGCGGGGACGTGTCGTCGGCGCCGGGCGAGCGCAACGCCCTCCGGTACCAGGGGCGGGGGATCGGAGCGGTGATCTCACCGTGGAACTTCCCGCTGGCCATCCCCGCCGGCATGGTCACCGCCGCGCTGGTCATGGGCAACGCCGTGCTGTTCAAGCCGGCCGAGCAGACGCCCGCCGTCGCCGCCCGCCTGGTCGAGGCGCTCACCGCCGCCGGGCTGCCACCCGGCGTCCTCGGCTTCCTGCCCGGGGTGGGGGAGGAGGTGGGCGCCTACCTGGTGTCTCATCCCGACGTCGCCTTCGTCGCGTTCACCGGCTCGCGCGACGTGGGCCTTGCCATCGTCGAGGCCGCTGCCGTCCACCAGAAGGGCCAGCGCCACGTCAAGCGGGTGATCGCCGAGATGGGAGGCAAGAACGCCCTGATCGTCGACGCCGACGCCGACCTGGACCAGGCCGTGCCCGTCGCCGTCGCCTCGGCGTTCGGCTACGCCGGCCAGAAGTGCTCGGCCGCCTCCCGGCTGGTGGTGGTCGACGCCGTGCACGACCAGATGCTCGAGCGCCTGGTCAAGGCGACCCGGGAGCTACGGGTCGGCCACCCGCGGGAGATGGGAGTGGACATGGGTCCCCTCATCGACGCCGACGCCCTGGCGCGGGTGCGCTCCTATGTCGACGCCGCCCCTTCCGAGGGCCGGGTGGCGCTCCAGTGCGACGACGTCCCCGACAAGGGCTTCTTCGTGGGGCCCACCATCGTGGACGACGTGGCCAGCACGGCCCGGCTGGCGACCGAGGAGATCTTCGGCCCCGTCCTCGCCGTTCAACGGGCCGACTCCTTCGAGCATGCCCTGGCGCTGGCCAACGCCACCGACTACGCCCTCACTGCCGGCATCGTCTCCCGGTCGCCGTCGCACATCCGCCTCGCCACCCAGGAGCTGCGCGCCGGCAACGTCTACGTCAACCGGCCCATCACCGGGGCGGTGGTGGGCCACCAGCCCTTCGGCGGCTACGGGCTCTCCGGCGTGGGCTCCAAGGCGGGCGGGCCCGACTACCTGCTGCAGTTCGTCGACCCTCGGGTCGTGAGCGAGAACACGATCCGCCAGGGCTTCGCGCCCGGAGATGCCGAGGGCGGCTGGTAGGCGCCCGCGCTACGCTGGC
>DATACM010000274.1:0-2527 GCA_036259055.1 Acidimicrobiales bacterium
GGGGCAGGAGCCGCCGCCCCACGCCCGCGCCGACCAGGGCGTCGGCGTTGTGGAACTGGTTCGCCCCCTGCGGGAGGATCAGGAGAGGGAGGCCCTGGGCCAGGATCGGAAGGATGGCGGTGCCGCCCTGGTTCACCACCACGTCGCAGTGCGGCAGGAGGAGCGACTGGGAGATGAACCGCTCGACGTGGACGTGGGGCGGCTGGGGACCGAGGGCGGCGGGGTCGTTGTCGGGGCCGACGGTGACGATGACGTTGACGTCTTCGTCGCTCAGGGCCTCGAGGATGGCGGCGAACACGCCGAGGTTCTGGTTGAAGATCGTCCCCAGCGAGACGTACAGCGTGGGCACCGGGGGCAGGTCGGCGACCCACTCGGGCAGGCGCTCGTCGGGTGCCGGCTCGATGTCGACGTTCTTCACCGGATGGGCCACCTCGACGAGCGAGATCTCGGGCGACTGCAGGCTGGGCGGGCACACGTCGAGGTAGAGGTAGGCGAACATCCCGCCGTAGGGACCGAGGTCGACGCCCCAGCGGCTCCACACCGGCTCCATGACCTGCGCCGCCAGCCGGGCCATGCCCAGCGGTCGGAGGATCCCGACGCTCTGGTCGGCCCAGGGCACGCCGGCCACGGCGGCGGCGACGGGGCCGGCGAACTCGGTCTCGTCGTGGACGACCAGGTCGGGCCCCCACCGGCGGACGATCGCCACCAGCTCGTCGGCACGCGAGGGGGCGGCGACGCCGGCCAGCATCTTGGGCACGAAGGTCTCGAACCGCTCGCGGCCGGGCAGGCGGTCGTCCTCGGCGAAGCGCCGCTTCCCCTCGGCCACCTGCTCGGGGAGGCTCAGCCCCGCCGGGAAGGTCTCGAACCCGGCCGCCTCGATGCGCGGGCAGAAGGCCTCGGCCGTCGAGAAGGCGACCTGGTGCCCGGCGTCGGCCAGCGCCCGGGCGAGAGCGAGCATGGGATTGAAGTGGCCGTGGCCCGGCAGGCAGGTGCAGAGGACCTTCATGTCGCCACCGCCACCCCGGCGAGAGCACGAAAAGCCGCCGTGTACGGTGGGCGCCGGTCCCCCCGGCAGCTCGTCCGAAGGAGTCCCACGTCATGGCCCGGCCGGCGCTGACTGTCCCCGACCTGCTGCGCGCCCGGGCGGCCGAGGACCCGGCGGCGGTGGCGCTGGTCGTCGACGGCGGCGAGCGCCTGACGTATGCCGAGTGGGAGGGGCGGTCGCACGCGGCGGCGCGGGGGCTCGTGGCTCACGGCGCTCGTCTCGGTGACCGCATCGCTCTCCTGTTCGACAACGCCCGCTGGACAGACTACGCGGTCGCCTACGTGGCGGCCCTCGAGGCCGGAGCGGTCGCCGTGCCGCTCGGCTCCCGGTTCGCCGCGCCCGAGCTGGCCTCGATCCTCGAGCACTGCGCCGCCGCCGGGGTTGTCTGCCCACCGGACCTGGCCCCCGCCGGCGCGCCGGGGTGGGTCGCCTCGCCGGCCGAGCTCGAGGAGGCGGGCAACGAGGGCGAGGGCGCGGTCGAGGTGGCCGTCCAGCCCTCGGACCTGGCCGAGATCCTCTACACCTCGGGGACGACCGGGCGGCCCAAGGGCGTGGCTGTCTCGCACGAGAACGTCCTCTTCCACGATCCTCCTCCGGAGCCCGAGGCCGCCGGCGGGCATCGACGGGCCTTCGTGCACGCCTTCCCCATCGGGACCAACGCCGGCCAGGAGGCGCTGCGCATGCCCCTGCGCCGGGGCGACCGCACCGCCATCGTGCTGCCCGTCTTCGAGCCGGACCGGTTCTGCGCCCTCGTCGCCGAGCACCGGGTCGGGCGCCTCCAGCTGGTGCCCGCCATGGCCGAGATGATCCTTTCGTCGTGTGCGCTCGACCGCCACGACCTTTCCTCGGTCGAGCGGGTCGTGCTCTCGTCGGCGCCGGCGCCGCCGGCGTTGATCGAGCGGATCGCCGTCGCCCTGCCGCACGCCGAGGTCTGGAACACCTATGCGCTCACCGAGGCGGGAACCGCCCGCACCCTCATGGTTTACGACGGCACCCGGCCCGGGTCGGTGGGCCGGGGGGTGGGCGGCACCGAGGTACGGGTGGTCGACGAGGACGGCCGCGACGTGCCCACCGGCGAGATCGGCGAGGTCTGGCTCCGCCGCCCGGGCGCACCCGTGCGCCACTACTACCGCGATCCCGAGGCCACCGCCGAGGGGTTCTCGGGCGACTGGGTCCGCACGGGTGACCTGGGCCACCTCGACGAGGAGGGCTACCTCTACCTCGACGACCGCAAGAAGGACCTCATCATCACCGGCGGCCTGAACGTCTCGTCCATAGAGGTGGAGGGCGTGCTCGCCGAGCACCCGGCGGTGGGCGAGGCGGCGGTGTTCGGCGTTCCCCACCCGATCCTCGGCCAGGACGTGGCCGCCGCCGTCGTGCTCAGGGGGCCGGCGGACGAGCGCGAGCTGCAGGCGTTCGTGCGTGAGCGGCTGGCCGAGCACAAGACGCCGCACCGGATCTTCGTCGTCGACCGGCTCCCCC
>DATACM010000275.1:0-35141 GCA_036259055.1 Acidimicrobiales bacterium
GGTCCCTCGCGCCGGGGCTCGTTGGCTGCCACGCTCAGAAGCGCTCCGCCACGCCGGCCTGCTCCAGGGGGTGGCGCCGGTAGGGGCCCGGGACCTCGCCGCACAACCGGGGGGTGGGCATCACCTTGCCCGGGTTGGCCAGCCCGTCGGGATCGAAGGCGCATCGCAGGCGCTGGAACACCTCGAGGTCGGCCTCGGAGAACATCTCCGTCATGTGCTTCTTCTTGTCGACGCCCACCCCGTGCTCGCCGGTGATCGAGCCGCCCGCCTCCACGCAGGCGGTGAGGATCTGCCCCGCCACCTCCTCGGCCTTCTCCGACTCGCCCGGGTTGCGGGCGTCGAAGCACACGAGGGGGTGGAGGTTGCCGTCGCCGGCGTGGAAGACGTTGGCGATGCGGAAGCCCGACTCCTCCGACAGCTCCTTGACCCGCCCGAGGATCTCGGCCAGGCGGGTGCGGGGGATGACGCTGTCCTGCACGTAGTAGTAGGGCGAGAGGTAGCCCATAGCGCCGAAGGCCGCCTTGCGGGCCTTCCAGATCAGGCCCCGCTCCTCCTCGTCCTGGGCCACCCGGGTGTCGCTGGCGCCGGCGTCCTTGAAGATCTGCATGACCTCGTCGGCCCGGGCGTCGCACTCGGCCTGGGGCCCGTCGAGCTCGACGATGAGGGCGGCGCCCACGTCGAGGGGGTAGCCGGCGTGGGTCCAGTTCTCGGTGGCCTCGATGGTGAGCTCGTCCATGATCTCGATGGCGGCGGGGACGATGCCGGCGCCCACGATCTCGGTGACGGCCTGGCCGGCGGCCTCGATGGAGTCGAAGTAGGCGACCATCGTCTCGTGGGACTCGGCGACGGGGATGACCCGCAGGGTGATGGTGGTGGCGACGCCGAGGGTGCCCTCCGAGCCCACGAACGCGCCGACCAGGTCGTAGCCGGGCCGGTCGAGCTCCTTGCCCCCGAGGGTGACCACCTCTCCGTCGGGGAGGACGACCTCCAGGCCGGTGACGTAGTTCGTGGTGAAGCCGTACTTGAAGCAGTGCAGGCCGCCCGAGTTCTCCGCCGCGTTCCCGCCGATGGTGGACACGATCTGGCTGGACGGGTCGGGCGGGTAGAAGTGGCTGGGGCCGACCGCGTTGCCCACCGACGCGTTGGTGACGCACGGCTGCACCACGACCCGCTGGTTGTCGAGGTCGACCTCGAGGATGCGGTTGAGCCGGGTGAGCACGATGAGGACGCCGTCCTCGATGGGGAGGGCGCCGCCGGAGAGCCCGGTGCCGGCGCCCCGGGCGACCCAGGGCGTTCTGCGCTGGTAGCAGGCCCGGACGACGTCGCGGACCTCGTCGGCGGAGCCCGGCAGCACGGCGACGGGCGGGTGCGATCGGTAGTGTCTCAGCCCATCGGATTCGTACGTCCGGAGCTGGTTCGTGTCGGTCAGGACGTGGTCCTGCCGGCAGATGCGCTTCAGCTCCTCGACCAGGCCGGCGTCGATCGTGGCGCACCTCCCCACTTGTCCTTCCGCAATTCTTGCCCAGGTGCGGGCCGAAATCTCCTCCATCCCGCACACGGGGGGCTCTGCCCCCCGTGGACCCCCCGAACTGCTCGGACGCCTCGCTCGTCGCTCGGCGCGGCATGACTGACCTCCCTGAGGTCGCCGTCGTCGGCGCCGGGATCGTGGGGCTCTCGACCGCCTACAGCCTGGTCGAGCGAGGGGCGGCGGTGCGGGTCTACGAGAGCGGCAGGCCCGGGAACGGGCAGTCCGGGGGCGAGGGGCGCATCTTCCGCCACGCCCACGACGACGCCCGGCTGGTGCGCTTCGCCATCGGCAGCCGGGCCGTGTGGAGGGAATGGCAGGAGCGCCTGGGCGTGGAGCTGGTCTCGCCCGACGGCGTGGTCGCCCTCGGCCCTCCGGCCGAGGACCGTCTGCGAGTCCTCGACGGGGTGGGCGGCGTGCGGCTCCGGGCGGTCGAGGCCGCCGAGGTCGCCGAGCGGCTGCCGCTCCTGGCCGACTACTCGGGCCCGGCGACGCTCGACGAGGACGGTGGCGCCATCCGCACCTCGGCGGCGATCGAGGCCCTGGCCGGCGCCCTGGGCGACGCGGTCGTGGCCGACGAGGTCATCGCCATCCGCCCCTCCGGTGACGGGCGGGTAGAGGTGCGGACCGGGGGCGTGCGGGCGGAGCACTCGGCGCTCGTCGTCTGCGCCGGGCGGGCCACCGCCCCGCTGGCCCGGAGCGTGGGCCTGTCGCTCCCGGTGCAGGCGGCCGCCCACGTCCGCTGCACGTTCGCCGTCCGGGGGGAGCCGCCGGCCCGGCTGGCCTGCCTCCAGGACGGCAGCGGCGACTTCGGGGAGACGGGCACCTACGCCACGCCGTCCCCCGGCAACCGCCGGTACGCGGTGGGCCTCAGCCAGACCGTCGAGGTGGCGGAGGACGGCAGCCTGGTCGACCCTTCCAGCCTGGCGGCGCTGGGGGAGCGGGCCGCCGCCTACGTGAGCCAGGCCCTGCCCGGCCTCGACCCCGAGCCGCTGGAGTACCGCCACTGCTGGGTCACCGAGCTGCCCTGGGGCCCCGACGGCGTCGGCGTGTGGGAAACCGACGGCATGTTCTTCGTCGCCGGCCACAACCTGTTCAAGCAGGCCCCGGCCCTCGGGCGGGCCCTGGCCGGTGCCGCGCTGGGCGAGGGCCTGCCCGCCGAGCTGCGCCCGGAAGCCGAGCTGGGCCGGGCGGGCTGACGGCCGCGTTCGACCTTGACCCGGTGTTCAGCCGGACTTAGCTTCGCTCTCGCAGCGGTCCCGCGAACTGGTGGACGTGAATTGCGCTTTTGCCCCAATCTCTCGATGCTGTGGAAGGAAGTCGACTTCGTGGAGCGCTTCGGGCGCGCCAAGGAGGCCGGCTTCAGGGCGGTGGAGTTCTGGTGGCCGTCGGGGGAGGACCTCGACCAGGTCGAGTCGGCCATCAAGGACGCGGGGCTCGAGGTGGCGCTCTTCAACTTCGACGCCGGCGACATGCCCGGCGGCGACCGCGGCCTGGTGAGCGACCCCAACCGTCAGCAGGAGTTCCGGGAGAACGTGCCCGTGGCCCTGGAGCTGGCGCAGAGCGTGGGCTGCCCGCGCCTGAACGCCCTCGTGGGCCTCGAGCTGGACGACGTCGACACCGAGGAGCAGCTCGAGCTGGCCCGGGAGAACGTCGGCTGGGCCGCCGACCAGGCCGCCGAGCACGACATCGAGGTCATGATCGAGGCGGTCAACACCTTCGAGAACGGGCCCTACCTGCTGTACACCACCAAGGCGGCCGCCGAGTTCGTCGAGGGGGTGGGGCGCGACAACGTCAAGCTCCAGTACGACGCCTACCACATGCAGCGCATGGAGGGGAACATCGTCGCCACCCTGCGCGAGCACATCGACGGCATCACCCACATCCAGGTCGCCGACTCCCCCGACCGGGGCGAGCCGGGCACCGGCGAGCTGAACTGGCGGTTCATCTTCGGCGCCATCGAGGAGTCGTCCTACGGCGGCTGGATCGGCCTGGAGTACAAGCCGACGACCGACTCCACCGAGGACAGCCTGGGCTGGTTGCCGAAGGACAAGCGCGGGGGGGACGTGGGGGTCGGAGACCTGAATCTCTAGCGACAACCGGGAGGCGCAAGTGGCCGAAGGCAAGATCGGTTTCGTCGGTCTCGGGATCATGGGCAAGCCCATGGCCAAGAACCTCATCAAGGCGGGCCACCAGCTCGTCGTCTACAGCGGCAGCAGCAGCGCCGACGAGCTGCAGGGGGAAGGGGCGGAGACCGCCGACAGCTACAAGGCCATCGCCGAGCAGTGCGAGATCGTCATCACCTGCCTGCCGGCGTCGGCGGAGGTCGAGGAGGTGTACCGCGGCGAGGAGGGACTGCTCGCCGGGGCCAGCGACGGCAGCCTGCTCATCGACATGAGCACGATCTCCCCCCTTGTGACCAAGGAGATCGCCAAGGAGGCCAACGAGAAGGGGGTGCGCACGCTCGACTCGCCGATCAGCGGCGGCGAGCCGGCCGCCCACAGCGGCGACCTGGCCCTCATGGTCGGCGGGGCCGAGGAGGACTTCGAGCGGGCCAAGGAGCTGTTCGAGCCGTTGGGCACCGCCACCCACGTGGGTGAGGCGGGGTCGGGCCAGATCACCAAGGCGTGCAACCAGATCATCGTCGGCATCGTGATCGAGGCGGTGAGCGAGGCCCTCGTACTCGGGTCCAAGGCGGGGGTCGACCCGGCCCGGGTCATCGAGGCGGTCTCCGGCGGCCTGGCCGGCACCAAGGTCATGGACCAGAAGCGGGACAAGATGCTCGAGCACGACTTCGAGCCCGGCTTCCGCTCCGAGCTGCACCACAAGGACCTCGGGATCGCCCTGGCCACCGCCCGGGAGGTCGGCGTCCCGCTCCCCGTGACCTCGCTGGTCGACCAGATGCTCCAGGAGATGAAGGTCAAGGACCGCGGCGGGCTCGACCACTCGGCGCTGCTCACGGTCATCGAGGACGGCGCCCAGCACAAGATCGGCGAAGAGGCCGAGGGGCTGTCGTAGTGGCCGACGAGGACGGCGACCAGTCGAACGGCGAGGGCCAGGCCCAGTCGAGCGCGACCGGCCTCACCCAGATGAAGGTGATGGAGGCGGCCGTCAAGATCATGGAGGACGAGGGCGTCGAGGTCGTCTTCGGCATCCCCGGGGCGGCGATCCTCCCCCTGTACCAGGCCCTCAGCAAGTCCGAGAAGATCCGCCACATCGCCGTGCGCCACGAGGAGGGCGGCACCCACGCGGCCGATGCCCTGGCCCGAGTCACCGGCGGCGTGGGCGTGTGCATCGGCACCTCGGGCCCGGCCGGGACGAACATGATCACGGGCCTTTACACGGCCCAGGCCGACTCCATCCCCATCATCTGCATCACCGGCCAGGCCCCGACCCACATGCTGCACAAGGAGGCCTTCCAGGCGGTCGACATCGCCTCCATCGCCAAGCCCGTCACCAAGTGGGCGGTGCAGGTGAAGGAGACGGCGCAGATCCCCTGGGTCTTCCGCGAGGCGTTCCGGATCGCCCGCTCGGGGCGCCCGGGGCCGGTACTCATCGACCTCCCTCTGGACGTCACCAAGGACCAGGAGGTCGAGTACGACCCCGAGCTCGACCAGCGGCTGCCGGTGGAGCCGCCCAAGCCCAACGGGGCCGCCATCCGCAAGGCCATGGAGATGCTGCTTGCCGCCGAGCGGCCCATGCTGATGCCCGGGGGCGGGGTCATCATCTCCGAGGCGTCGGACGCCCTCATGGAGCTGGCCGAGTACCTCCAGGTGCCGGTTACGCCGACCTACATGGCCAAGGGGTCGATCCCGGAGGACCACCCTCTCTACGCCGGCATCGTCGGGATCCAGACGAGCCAGCGCTTCGCCAACCAGCTCTTCCTCGAGAGCGACTTCATCCTGGCCGTGGGCGCCCGCTTCGCCGAGCGCCACACGGGCAACCTCGAGGTCTACCGGGGCGACCGGACGTTCGTGCACATCGACATCGAACCGGGGCAGATCGGCAGGGTCTTCCGGCCCCACCTGGGGATCGTGTCCGACGCCAAGCTGGCGTTCGAGGCGCTGCTCGCGGCGGCCAAGGACATGGCCGAGGCCCATGACCCCGGGCCGTGGGTCGAGCGGGTCTACGAGCTGCGCTCGACGATGCTGCGGAAGATGGACTTCGACGACGTGCCGATCAAGCCGCCGCGGGTCTTCAAGGAGATGAACGAGCTGTTCGACGGCGACGAGATCATCGTCACCGCCATCGGGCTGTACCAGATCTGGAGCGGCCAGTTCCAGAAGACCTACAAGCCCCGCCACTACCTGTGCTGCGGCCAGGCCGGCCCCCTCGGCTGGGAGGTCCCGGCCTGCATCGGCGTCAAGCTGGCCCGCCCGGACAAGCTCGTCGTGGGGGTGGTCGGGGACTACTCGTTCGGCTTCCTCATGGAGGAGATCGCCGTCGCCGTCCAGTACCAGGTGCCCTACGTGCTGGTGATGCTCAACAACGGTTACATGAGCCTCATCCGCCAGCCCGAGAAGTACCAGTACGACATCAACTACGGCGTCGACATCGGCTACGCCGGCCCCAACGGCGCCCTGGGCATGGACCACGTAGGGGTTATGGAGGCGATGGGCGCCCTGGGCCGCCGGGTCACCAACCCCGACGAGATCAAGCCCGCCATCGAATGGGCGATCCAGGCCAGCAACGAGCAGCGGGTGCCCGCCCTGGTCGAGATCATCGTCGAGCGCGAGACCGACGCGGCCATGGGCAAGTCGATCGACAACATCAACGAGTACGAGCCGGTCGAGGAGGGCGACCCCGACCTGGCCCGCCAGCTCGCCGACAACATCCCCGAGCGGGACTGAACGGGCTCCGCCCGGGGAGGGCTCGGCCTTCTAGGCGGAGCCGGGCGCGGCGGTGACGTCGACGGTTGCGCCCGTGCCCGGCACCCCGAACCGCGCCGCCGCGCTGCCACCTCGGAGGAAGAGCTCGAAGAAGCGAAGGGCCTCTCCCGAGCGTGTCGGCCACCCCGAGCTCCCCGGAGCGAAGGCGAGCTCGCCGACAGGGACCTCGAACGTCCCGTCGGTGACGGTGGCGCGGGCGGTCTGCCCGCCGATCGTGACCTCCACCCGCTCACCGCTCGGCACCGGGGCGGAGAACCATGACGTCTTGAGGTTGCCGTACCCGTCCACGTAGACGACGCGGCGCGGGGGGAGCTGAGCCACCGCTTCGGGCGGGAGAAACTCCCCGAGGCAGGTCTCGTCGCCGCTGACGATGCGGGCGAGCAGCTCGGGGAAGAAGTCGCGGGAGCGAAACTGGCTGCCGGCCGACTCGACCACGACCTCCCTGAGGCCGAGCGCTTCGTCGCGGACGAAGGAGAACGTGTAGCCGGCATTGACCCCGACGACCAGGACGCCGTTTGGGAGAGAGGCGCACACCAGCCGCTCGCCTTGGTTGCCGGGCCGGGGGTCGGGCGTGTCGCCCCGCGGCGCCACGTTGTGATAGACGACGCGGCCCCGCGGACCCGGCGTGAGCGCCAGCTGGGCGACGCAGAAGCCGGCGGACACGGTGTCGAAGACGGGCACCGGGGTGGCCACGAGCGTCGCATCGGGGAGGTGCATCGCCAACCGCTGGCACACCTCGGCGAAGGCAAGGTCGCCATGCCCGTAGTCGGCCACGACGTGGAGGAGCATGCCCCGTGTCTAGCGTCGATCCGGACGGATCGCCCCGCCGGGCGCACGGCGCCACCGACCGCCATACTGACGGCCAGTTCTCGACACCCCCACCTCGAGGATCGGTGCACAAGCCCACGGCCGGCGACCGACACACAGCGCACGCCCCGTGGATGACCCGCGGGCTGCTCGCCGCCATCGTCCTCGCCGCCCTCCTGCGCACGACCGCGCCTCCCGCCGGTGCGGGGGCGGTGGTCGGTTGCCGGGACGAGATCGTGTCGCTGCAGGGGATGCCGCAGACGATCTCCAACTGCTCCGACGCCGCCACCGCCCGGATCGGGGAGCTCCTGGCGCGCACGGACGCCGCCTACCTGGGCCTCATCCGCCCGGGCGACCGTCTCATGGCCAACAACCAGTGGGTCGTCTGGATCGACACCCACGACGCCCCCGGGATCCTGCGGGGGCTGTGGCCGGTCGACGCCGACGGCACCTTCCTGGGCGTCGTCGAGCCCGGCATCGCCCCGGATGCGGCCAAGGACGTCCTGCTCGTCAGCAAGGGCTACGGCAGCATCTACGCGCCTTTCGGCTACAAGGGGCTGCACGTCGAGGTCTGGAAGACGGCCGGGCCCCACTCGGGGATCGCCGACGAGTGCGCTCCCGTGCACTGCTTCTACTCGGTGCCCAACGGGGAGCAGGACGCGAACCGCCTCGGATCGCTCGAGGTGGCTCCGGGCTACTCGATCGCCACCTACCGGACTGCGCTCGTGAACAACCTCCTGCCTCGCACCAAGACGTGCTGGACGTGCGGGACGACGACCTTCGTCGGCCTCAACGGCGCCCGGACCGAGCTCGTCTGGGAGGTCGGCTACGTCATGACGCCCGACACCTTCACCGTGCGGGCGTCGCTCGGCGCAGGGACCGACGTCACCCTCACCGGTGCCGCCGGGGGGCTCATGCTGATCCTCAACCCCGCCTGCCCGGCCGTACCGAGGCGGGCCTACCCGGGCGACGACCACTTCGCCCACTGCGACGCCGACCAGGTGTCGCAGCGGTCCTTCCACCGGGTCAGCGGCCCGTCGATCGGCGCGGGGGCGACGGTGAGCGCCAACATCCCCGTCGAGGGCAACGTGGCCGACATGTGGGCGGCCGAGCACCGGTCGCTCCATCCCGACGAGGACCGCCTGATCTACCAGCTCGACGACCCGTCACCCATGACCTTCAGCTACGGCGAGAGGTCGTTCCGGATGACGGTCACGCCCGGCAGCTACGCGACCGACCCCGGGGCGCAGGACCCCTACGTCACCGGCTTCGCCACCCACTTCAACGCCACCCCCCGGGCCCTGGGCTTCGACCGGAAGCGCCGCCTCAGCGGGCTGTCCGGCATCGCCAGCGTCGACACCTTCATCCAGCCGGCCACCGGTGGGCGCTGCCCCAAGCCCGTCTGCAGCCTCGCCGTCGGCCCGAACCGCGGCACGCTGGTCTGGACGATGCGCCTGAGCCACGGCGGCGCCCCATAGCGCTGGGGGCGTCACCCCTTGACCTCGAGTCGACTTGAAGTGGCACGGTGGTCTCCGAGGCAGATCGTGAGGAGGCATCCATGGACGACCCGGTGGCAGCAGCCTGCAACCTGTCGGAGGCGGATCTCAGGCGGCGGGGCCGCGACTGGCGTGCGGTGATCGACGAGGCGCTGGTCGAGAAGCACCCCGTCCCCGGAGGTGCCCGGCTCACCTTCCGGCCCCGTCGCTCGGTGGTGGACGACCTGGTCGAGCTCGTGCACGCCGAGCGGGCGTGCTGCGGGTGGGCCTCCTGGACGCTGACCTCGACGGCCGACGCCGCCGTCGTCGACGTGACCGCCGAAGGTGAGCGGGCACAGACCGTCCGCTCGCTGTTCGGCGTCGGCTGACGAGCGCCCCCATGGACCTGGCCATCGGCGAGCTGGCCGCCCGCACCGGGCACAGCCCGTCGACGCTCCGCTACTGGGAGAGCGTCGGCCTCCTCCCGGTCCCCGACAGGGTCGGGGGCAAGCGCCGCTACCCCGTCTCGGTGGTGGACCGCATCGCCGTCATCGACCTGGCGCGCCACGCCGGGTTCCGCCTGTCGGAGGTACGCGACCTGCTCGAAGGCGTCGACGCCGGCGCCGACCCGCAGTCGCAGTGGGCGGCCCTCGTGGCTCGCAAGCGTCCGGAGGTGGAGGCGCTCCTCGCCCGCGCCCGGGCCATGTACGACCTGCTCGGCGACCTGGAGCGGTGCGCGTGCGCCGACCTGGCCGCCTGTGCCGCCACCGCCGCTGCCGCCGCCCGAGCCGGGGGGGCCGGGGGAGCCGGGGCGGCGACTACAGAGGCGGCAGGGTCTGGTGCCTACCGATGAGAGGCGCGAGGGGGTCGCCCACCGACCGCACGCGGTCGAGCACCGTCCGCACGGTCCAGCGGTCGGGCCGGAGGTCGGGGTCCTCCAGCTCGTCCCACTCGATGGGCACCGACACCGGCGCGCCGGCCGCCGGGCGGGCGCTGAAGGGGGCCACCAGCGTCTTGTTGATGGCGTTCTGGGTGTAGTCGAGGCGGGCCAGGCCCTCGCGGCGGTCCTTGTGCCACTGCCAGCTCACCAGCTCGGGGACGGTGTTGCCGACGGCGCGCGAGACCTTCTCCACCCATGTACGGGTGTGGTCGAACCGGTAGCCCGGGCGGATGGGCACCCAGATCTGGATGCCCCGCTTACCGGTGACCTTGGGCATCGCCGTCACCTTCAGGTGCTCCAGCGCGGTGCGGTACAGGCGGGCCAGCAGCACCACGTCGTCGAAGCGGCTGCGGGGACCGGGGTCGATGTCGATGAGAGCCCACGTGGGCTGGTGGACGTCGGGGAGCTTCGACGTCCAGGCGTGCAGCTCGACCGCCCCGTGGTTCGCCATCCACACCAGCGCGGGGACGCTGTCGACGACCGCGTACCACTCCGTCTCGCCCGGGTCGGCCTCCTCGTTGCGCCAGCGGGTCAGCCACTCGGGGGCGTAGCTGGGCACCTCCTTGTGCCAGAAGCCGGGGCGGTCGACGCCGTCGGGGAAGCGGTTGAGGTTGACGGGGCGGTCGAAGAGGTAGGGGAGCATGTAGGGGGCGATCAGGGCGTGGTAGCGGACCAGGTCGCCCTTGGTGACCGGCGGCTCACCCTCTCGGGCGGGGAAGAGGACCTTGTCGAGGTTGGTCAGCTTCAGCTCCCGCCCCTGCAGCTTCCAGATGCCGCCCCGCCCGAGCGCGGCCAGGGCGGCCAGCTCCTCGTCGGTCGGCGGGTCCCACGTGGGCAGCGCCGCCGGGCCGAGGGGGACGGCGGCCTCGCTGGCGGGCAGGTCGCTGCGCCACAGGGCCTCGGGGTCGGCCGCCACCTCGTCGTTGGTGCGGCCGGTCTTCACCGACCGCGGGTGGTCCTCGGGGTCCCAGCCCGGCTGGGCGTGCTCGTCGTGCTTGTGGAGCAGGAGCCACTGCTCCTTGCCCGACTCGCCCGGCTGGTTCCGCTCCGGGCGGACGAGCACGAAGCGGCCGGCCAGCTTCTCGCCGCGGAGGTCGAAGTGGAGCGTCCCCTTCTCGATGGCGGCGGCCGGGTCGTCGGTGCCGGCCGGCTCCCAGGTGCCCCAGTCCCAGACGATGACGTCACCCCCGCCGTACTCGCCCTTGGGGATGACCCCTTCGAAGTCGAAGTACTCGATGGGATGGTCCTCGACGTGGACGGCCAGCTGCCGGGCCTTGGGGTCGAGGGTGGGCCCCTTGGGCACCGCCCAGCTGGCCAGCACGCCGTCGACCTCGAGCCGCAGGTCGTAGTGCAGGCGCCGGGCCCGGTGCCGTTGGACGACGAACCGCCCCGAGGACGGCTCCCGCGCCGAGCCCGCCGGCTCCGACGTGACCGTGAAGTCCCGCTTGGCCCGGTACGTCTCGAGCCGGGCGTCGCGAGCGTCGCCGTCGGGAGGGGCGCCCTGTCGGTCGGTCATGGTCGATGTCTACCTACCCGGCGGCCCGGCGCGACGTAGCGGAGCCTCCCGGGTGACGGACGCCCGTGACGGTTGACGAGTGCCGGGCCTGCCCCCCTCCCGTCAAAGGATGCGCAGGATGTCCTCGAACAGGATCGGGGGCACCTCGTCGGAGCGGTCGAGGAGGCGGTTCATGCGCTGCTGGGCCTCGTTCACGTAGTCGAGGAAGGCCATGGTGTAGTCCCCGAACGACCCCCTGCGCCCGCTGTCCTCGATGGTGGAGGCGAACAGGCGGTCGGGGTCGTAGAGGCTGACCCCGCCCTCCACCAGCTTGTCGAGCACGAAGCGGTAGTGGTTCAACGCCCGGGTGAACGCCTCCTGGAGGCGGTAGAAGTCCCAAAGCCGGTCGAAGTCGACCAGCTCCCCGAGCGTGGTCACGTCGGGGTCGCCGCCCTCGCCGGTGAGGATGACGTCGATCGTGCGCTCGATGAGGCGGGTGGGAGCGGCGCACACCCGCCCGGTCGCCGGGCGCTTGAGGTGCCCCTCCTCGTCGGCGAACCGGACGACCTCCGTTCCGGTGACCGCCACCGGCCCCCGCTTGTTGAACATGTCGACGGCGGCCGAGAACACGCCCCGGCTGGCCTTGAAGAGCGACGCCACGTAGGTGGGCAGGCTGCCGTGCAGGGGGACGGGGTCGACGCCCCGCCGGAAGAGGACCAACGGCAGGGTGAGCCCCAGGTTGCTCACGTCGAGCAATCCTTGGACGGTGCTCTGGTGGGACGGGTTGCGGGCGAGGTACTGGCGGGTGAGCCAGGCGAACCCGTCGAGCACGTCGCCCAGGTCGTGGCGGAAGGCGTCGTAGGCCGAGGCGTTGAAGACGCCGTCGGCACGTGAGGGGGTGTCGGTGTAGGGCGACCGGGCCGTCCTCATGGGGAGGCCGGCGCGCTCGAGCCGCTTGATGGCCTTCTTGGGCGCCGAGTCCTCGAGGAGCAGGCGTCCGCCGGCGTCCGTCTCGTCCTTGAGGGTCAGGATGTCGGACAGGCGCAGGCCGGGGCGCAGCGGCGCCCGGTCGGGTGCGCCGGACTGCACGGGCATGAGGGTGAGGCGGGCGCCTCCCGCGCCTCAGGCGCGCGCCGGCCGGGCGGCGACGGAGCGCACCCGCAACGCCAGGACAGCGGCGAGGGCCAGCAGCGCCAGCGTGGTGCCGGCGTCGGTCGACGGGCGGGGGAGGGGCTGGCTGAACCCGATCGGCGAGCCCTCCGCCTCGGTGGCCGCCGACGAGTCGTCGACGGACGCCTTGGCGGTGACGGCGCTCGGCGACGACGGCGGGCCGGCTGCGGGCGGGACGGCGCCCCCCGCATCGCTCGTCGCCCCGTGGGAGCCGGCGGTGGCGGTGGCGGCGGGGGCGGCGGAGAAGGCGGGGGCGGCCGGGGCGGTCGCCGATGCCTCGGTTCCGCCGGCGGGCGATCCCGTCCCACCTCCGCCCGAGCCGGCGTTCCCCGACCCACTTCCGCCGCCGGTGGCGACGGAGCTGCCGCCCCCGCCGGTGACGGGGCCGGAGCCTCCCGTGGCCGGAGCGGTGTGGCCCGTCCCCCCGGTACGGCCCGAGGTGGCCACCGGGTTGCTGACCGCGATCGACGTGGCGTCGCCCGTGTTGCCGGTGTTGGTGGCCGACGAGCTGGCGCTGGCCGGGCCCGAGTCGCCCGAGCGAGCCACCGGGTTGACCACGACGTTGGAGTCGCCGCCGGGGCCGCCGCTCGCGTCACCGGTGCCGACGCTGGTGCCGCCCTCGCTGGCGGCGTCGCCGGCCTGGGCGATCGCCGGCGAGGCGAGGAGGAGGAGGGCGGCGAGCGCCACCACGACGGCGTGCAGCAGCGGGGAAGTCCTGGGCCTGCTCACGGCGCGCGTTTCTAGCACGCCGGCCTCGTGATGGTTGCGCTCGGCCGCTGCGCGCTGCTAACACAGCCCCCTCGTGTTCCGGGCGGAGAGGGGGGGGTCCGGTGGTGGGCCGACGGACAGTGAGGGTCGCCGCGGCGGCGGCGTTGGCGCTGGTGGGGACCACGGTGGTGACGACGAGCGCGGGTGCTGCCGTGCTCAGCTGTGGGCAGGTCATCACCCAGAGCACCAAGCTGGACAACGACGTCGGGCCCTGCCCGAACAACGGCGCCCACGGCATCGTCATCGGCGCCAGCAACATCACCCTCGACCTCAACGGCCACACCGTCTTCGGCACCGGCGCCAGCGGCGAGGGCGCGGGCGTCTACATGCTGAACCGCACGGGCGTCACCGTGAGGAACGGGACGGTCCGGAACTTCGACGGCGGGGTGGCGATCGACGGGGGGTCGAGGAACACCGTCCGCAACGTGCTGGCCCGGGACAACATCGGCGTCCTCGGCGTGACCAGGTACGGCGAGGGCATCGCCGTCCTCTCGTCCACCGACAACAGGATCCTCGGGAACCAGGTCGTCCACAACGGGCCCTTCGGGGGCATCGGCGTCTACACCCTGGTCAACGTGGAGCACCAGCGGACGACGTCGGGCGTGTCCACCCGGAACCTCATCGACGGCAACCAGGTGGTCGACAACAACCTGCCGCGAACCCCGCTGATCAACGACTCCGACGGCATCCGCATCGAGCGGATGAGCACGTTCAACGTGATCACCAACAACCGGGTGACGGGGAGCGGCCTGGACGGCATCGCCTTGTTCGCCTTCACGCCCAACAACACGATCAGGTTCAACCAGGTCTACGGCAACGGCTTCCTCAACACCTCGGCTCGCCGGGGCGACGGCATCCGGGTGTTCGGGGGGTCGCACAACACCGTCGTCGAGGGCAACCAGGTCCGCGGGAACGCGGCCAACGGCATCATCCTGCACCAGCAGTTCATGGACCGCCCGCCCGTCCTGAACAGCCGGGTGGTCGACAACTGGTCGGTCGACAACAACCGCCTGCCGCCGATCGGGCCCGGGCCGCTGGGCGGGCCGACGTTCGACCTCAACGACGGCAACCCCGACTGCGACAACAACGTGTGGCTGCGCAACCGCTACCGCACGGCCAACCCCGCCTGCACCACCGTGGGGGGCACCCAGGTGTAACGCCCTCCGCGCCGAGCCCATCCACAGGGGCAAAGGCGCGAGGAAGGCCGGGTACTGTCGCTCGGGCATGAGCACATGGGCGCCCGAGCAGGTGCTGGGCCTGGCGCCCGACGCGGCGTCGGCCCGGGCCGCCCGGGGCCTGGCCACGCCCCGCCGGTGGTCGGGGACGGGCTCCGACGACCGGGCCCTGTGGGGGCTGTGCCACGGGAGCGGCACGGCGCCCTACCAGGTCGCCGTCGCCCTGGGCGGGCCGGCGTTCCGGTGCAGCTGCCCCAGCCGCAAGGTGCCGTGCAAGCACGTCGTGGCGCTGTTGCTGCTCTGGGCCCTGCAGCCCGAGGCGGTACCGCCCGCCTCGCCTCCCGGCTGGGCGGAGGAGTGGCTGGCCGGTCGCCTGTCCCGTGCCGAGCCATCTGGGCGAACTGTTCGTCCAGGTGGCTCCTCTGCGACCACCTCGCCGAACAGTTCGGGGGAATGGGCCGCTGGAGCCGCCGGTGGGCGGCGGCCGGTGGACCCTGCCGCCCGGGCCAAGCGGGCGGCCGACCGGGCCGAGCGCATCGGAGCCGGCCTGGACGAGCTCGACCGCTGGCTGCGCGACCTCGTCCGCCAGGGACTGGGGGCGGCCCAGGCCCAGCCCTACCGCTTCTGGGACACGGTGGCCGCCCGCATGGTCGACGCCCAGGCGCCCGGGGTGGGGAGCCAGGTTCGGCGGATGGCGGGGGCGGCCCACGGCGACGGCTGGCCCGGCCGCCTGCTCGAGCAGGCCGGCCGCCTCCACCTGGTCACCACCGCCTGGCCGCGCCGGGACTGGCTGCCGCCCGAGACCCAGGCCGACCTGCGGACGGTGGTCGGGTGGGCGGTCCCCGCCGAGGAGGTGCTGGGCGGGAGTCGGCTGCGGGGGCGATGGCACGTCGTCGCCCGCACGGTGGCGGAGGAGGAGCGGCTGCGGGTCCAGCGCACACGGCTCCTCGACGACGACGGCCGCCCCGCCCTGGTCCTGGACTTCGCCCCGACCGGCGCGCCGCTGCCGGCCGACCTGGTCGTGGCCACGGTCGTCGACGCCGACCTCGCCTTCTACCCCGGCTCGTTCCCGCTCCGGGCCGTCGTCGCCCACCGCCACGCCCTGGCCGAGCCCATGACGCGCCTTCCCGGCCACGCCGCCCTCGACGATGCCCTCGCCGCCCACGCCCGCGCCCTGGCCGCCAACCCGTGGCTCGAGCGCTTCCCCGTGGCGCTCACCGCGGTCGTCCCCTGCCGCCGCGGTGAGGGATGGGTCGTGCGCGACGAGGACGGGACGGCCCTGCCGCTGGGACCGGTCGAGGAGCGGGCTTGGAAGCTCGTGGCCCTCTCGGGCGGCCGCCCCCTCGGGCTGGTGGCCGAGTGGTGGGACGCCCGCCTCTGGCCGCTCTCGGCCTGGGCGGACGGTCGCCTGGTGAGCCTGTGAACCCCGGAGGGGTGTGGGACGGGCTGGTGGCCACCGCCCTCCTGGGGACAGAGCGACGACCCCTCACCGTGCCCCGCCCGGCCGGGCCCCTCGGGGAGACCCTCGCCCGCTTGGACGAGGCCGACGGCGAGGGGGCGCTGCTGGGGGCGGCCGCGGCCGTCGCCCTCTGGCGGCGGGCGGGACGGAGGGCCACGGCCGACGCGGGCCCGCCCCCGGAGCCCTGCCCGCCGGATGAGGCGCCGCGGGTGAGCGCGGCGGCCGGGGAGCGGTTGGCCGGGTTGCTCGAGGACGGGCGCCGCCGGCTGCTGGGCGAGTGGCTGGACCTGGCGGCGAGGGCCGGGCGGCGGGCGCCCGAGGAGGATCTGCCGGCGCTCCTCGACGTGGGCGCCCACCGGCTCGACCTGCGCCTGCCGGTGCTGACCGTCACCGGACGGCGGGGGCCGTGGCTGGGCGGGCAGAACCCGGCCTGGGAGTGGGCCGCCGGCATCGACGACGCCGACCGCACGTGGGCCACGGGCGACCCCGACGCCCGCCGGCTGTTGCTCGCCCACCTGCGGTCGACCGACCCGGGCCGGGGGCGGGAGCTGGTGGCGTCGACCTGGTCGAGCGAGGCCCCCGAGGACCGGGCCGCTTTCGTCGCCACCCTGGCCACCAACCTCTCCGACGACGACGAGCCGTTCCTCGAGGGCGCCCTCGACGATCGGCGGAAGGAGGTGCGGCGGGCGGCCGCCGACCTGCTGACCCGGCTGCCGTCCTCCCGCCTGGCCGGGCGCATGGCCGAGCGGGCTCGGCCCCTTCTCCGGGTCGAGGGTCGCCGGCGGCGCCGGCTGGCCGTCACGCCGCCCGCCTCCGCCGAACCCGCCGCGGCGCGGGACGGCGTGGACGTGGGTCGCGGGGGAGGGGAGCGCGGGCGGTTGCTCCGCCAGATCGTGGCCGCCACGCCCCTCCGCACCTGGACCGACCTGCTCGCCACCGCCGACGTCCCCGAGATCCTGCGCCTCGCCGAGGCGAGCGACCACCGCGCCGAGCTCCTCGCCGGCTGGACGGCGGCCGCCGCCCGCCAGCGCGACGCCGCCTGGGCGACCGCCCTCATGGAGCGGGTGGACGCCCCCGAGCTGGTCCAGGCCCTCCCGCCCGATCGGGCCGAGGCCGTCGTCGCCGACCGCATCGCCCGAGCCGGCCTGGCCGCCCCCACCACCCTCTCCATGCTCCTCCAGCTGCCCCCGCCCTGGAGCGCGGCCCTCAGCACGGGCGTAGTCGAGGCCCTCGCCCCGGAGGCTGGCCGCCCGGGCACCCAGCCCGGCGCCTACGCCCTCCGCCAGGCCCTGCCCGAGGTCGCCCTCCGCCTCGACCGTTCGGTCGCCCGTCACGCCGAGCCCCTCCTGTCCCGTCCCGACCCGTGGTGGGCCCGCTCGGTTCGCGACCTCCTCGACCTGCTCGCGTTCCGCTGGGAGATGGCGGAGGAGCTCGCATGACCACGCCGCCCCCCGCGGCGGTGGCGCCCGACATCCTCCGGGCCCACGCCGAGACCGCTTTCGCCGGCGAGCTGACCGCCCTCGCCGCCTCCGACGACCGGCCCCGACCGCCCAACTGGCGGCTGTCCCCATGGGCGGTCACGACCTACCTGCTGGGAGCGCAGCTGGACGACGGCACGGTGATCTCGCCCAAGTACCTGGGCCCCCGGCGCCTGGTGGAGGTGGCGGTCGCCACCCTGGCCACCGACCGGGCCCTGCTGCTCCTCGGCGTGCCGGGCACGGCCAAGACGTGGATGAGCGAGCACTTGGCCGCCGCCATCTCCGGCGACTCCACCCTCATGGTCCAGGGCACCTCGGGGACGGCGGAGGAGGCAATCCGCTACGGGTGGAACTACGCCCGCCTGCTGGCCGAGGGCCCGTCGCCGGCCGCCCTCGTGCCCAGCCCGGTGATGCGGGCGATGAGGGAGGGGCGCATCGCCCGGGTGGAGGAGCTCACCCGGATCCCCTCCGACGTTCAGGACGCCCTCATCACGATCCTCTCCGAGAAGACCCTGCCCATCCCCGAGCTCGACGGCGAGGTGCAGGCCACCAAGGGCTTCAACGTCATCGCCACCGCCAACGACCGCGACCGCGGCGTCAACGACCTCTCCTCGGCCCTGCGGCGCCGATTCAACACCGTCGTCCTTCCCCTCCCCGAGGACCCCGAGCAGGAGGTGGAGATCGTCCGCCTGCGGGTGGAGGCGATGGGCAAGGCCTTGGAGCTCCCGGCGGCCGTGGACGCGGTGGACGAGATCCGCCGGGTCGTCACCGTCTTCCGCGAGCTCCGGAGCGGCCTCACCTCGGACGGGCGCACCAAGCTCAAGTCGCCCAGCGGCACGCTGAGCACGGCCGAGGCCATCTCGGTGGTGACCAGCGGCCTGGCCCTCGCCGCCCACTTCGGCGACGGCCGGCTGGGGGCCCGGGACCTGGCCGCCGGCCTCGTCGGTGCCGTCGTGAAGGACCCGGTGCAGGACCGGGTGGTGTGGCACGAGTACCTGGAGACGGTTGTCAAGGAGCGGGAGGGCTGGGCCGACCTCTACCGTTCCTGCCGCGATCTCGGGTGACGGTCAGCGTCTTCGGGATCCGCCATCACGGGCCGGGGTCGGCCCGCAGCCTCCGCGCCGCCCTGCAGGAGTGGCAGCCCGACGCGGTGCTGGTCGAGGGCCCGCCCGAGGGGGCCAGCGTCCTGCCCCTCGCCGGGCGGGCGGAGATGCGGCCTCCGGTGGCGCTGCTCGTGTACTCGCCCGCCGAGCCGGCCAAGGCGGCGTTCTGGCCGTTCGCCGCCTTCTCGCCCGAGTGGCAGGCGGTCACCTGGGGACTGGCCCACGGTGCCGAGGTGCGGTTCGTCGACCTGGCCACGTCCGCCTGGCTGGGCGACGCCGGCGACGCCGGCGACGAGCCGGCCCGGCGCCGGCCTCGGTCGCCCGACCCGCTCGGGTGGCTGGCCGAGGCGGCCGGCTACGGCGACCCCGAGCGCTGGTGGGACGACATGGTCGAGCACCACCGCGACGGTCCGGGGCCGTTCCAGGCGGTGGCCGAGGCCATGGCCGCCGTCCGCGAGGGCGAGGTGCCCGGCACCGACCCGCACGAGGCGAGGCGAGAAGCGGCCATGCGCCAGGGCGTGCGGACGGCCCAGCGCCAGGGGTTCGAGCGCATCGCGGTCGTCTGCGGGGCCTGGCACGCCCCCGCCCTGGCCGAGGTCAGGGGCGGGGCCACCGCCGACGCCGCCCTGCTGCGGGGCCTCCCCCGGACCAAGGTGGCGGCCACCTGGGTGCCCTGGACCTATGGGCGGCTGGCCTGGGCCAGCGGCTACGGCGCGGGGGTGACCTCGCCCGGCTGGTACCACCACCTGTTCACCGCGCCGGACCGGGTGGTCGACCGGTGGCTGGTCAAGGTGGCCCAGCTGCTGCGGTCGGAGGACCTCGACGCCTCCGCCGGGTCGGTGATCGACGCCGTCCGCCTGGCCGACACCCTCGCCGCCGTACGGGGCCGTCCCCTGGCGGGGCTGGCCGAGGTCACCGACGCCGCCCGGGCGGTGCTGGGGAACGGGTACGACGCCCCCATGGCCCTGGTGGCCGAGCGCCTGGTGGTGGGCGACGCCCTGGGGGAGGTGCCCGACGACACCCCGATGGTCCCCCTGGCCCAGGACCTGGTACGCCTCCAGAGGCGGCTGCGGCTCAAGCCCGAAGCCTTCGCCCGGGAGCTCGACCTCGACCTCCGGCGACCCATCGACCTGGGCCGCAGCCACCTGCTCCGCCGGCTCGCCCTCCTCGGCGTCGGCTGGGGCGAGGAGGCCGAGGTCGAGGGCAAGGCGGGCACCTTCCACGAGGTCTGGTACCTGCAGTGGCAGCCCGAGCTGGCCGTCGCCCTGGTGGAGGCCAGCATGTGGGGGACGACGGTGGAGGCGGCCGCCGACGCCCCGGCGCGCGAGCGGGCGGCGGCGGCCACCCGGCTCGTCGACCTCCCGACCCTCGCCGAGGAGTGCCTGCTGGCCGACCTCCCCGGCGCGGTGGCGGCGACCATGGACGTCCTCGCCCAGCGCGCCGCCCTCGACGTCGACGTGGGGGACCTGATGGACGCGCTGCCCCCACTGGCCCGGGTGCTGCGCTACGGCAGCGTCCGCCGCACCGACACCGAGGCGGTGGCGGCGGTCGTCGACGGCCTGGTCGCCCGCATCTGCATCGGCCTGCCGGTGGCGGCGTCGTCCCTCGACGACGAGGCCGCCGCCGAGCTCGTGCGCCGGATCTCGGGCGTGCACGGCGCGCTGGCCGCCCTCCACCGCGCCGACCTGCGGGCGTCGTGGGAGCAGGCCCTGGGGTCGCTGGTCGACCGGGCCGGCCTGCACGGGCTGGTGGCGGGCCGGGCCACCCGTCTCCTCCTGGACGGCGGCGTGCTGCCCGCCGACGGGGCGGCGGTTCGCCTCGCCGCGGTCCTCTCGGCGGGCGAGGAGCGGGGCCGGGCGGCAGCGTGGATCGAGGGGTTCCTCTCCGGCAGCGGAATGGTGCTCCTGCACGACGAGGCGCTGCTCCGGCTGCTCGACGGATGGCTGGGGGACGTCCCCGGCGAGGCGTTCACCGACCTGCTGCCCCTGCTGCGGCGCACGTTCGCCACGTTCGAGGCCTCCGAGCGGCGCCAGATCGGCGAGCGGGTGCGCCGGCTGATGCCCGACCGTCGGGGCCGGGCGGCGGCCGCCGGCGACGACGAGGACGGCGCCGTGGACCCGCAACGGGCGGCGCCGGTGCTGGCGACGGTGGCTCGCCTCCTCGGCCTGCAGGAGGAGAGCAGTGGCTGACGGCGAGCAGCTCCGGCGCTGGCGCCTCGTGCTGGGCGGGGGCGACGCCGATGGCACCGGCACCGGCCTGTCGGGCGACGACGCCGGTGTCGACGCCGCCCTCGCCGCTCTCTACGGCGGCGGGGGGCCCGCACCGGGCGGACCGGGTGCGGCGAGCGGCGGTCCGCGCCGGGGACGGAGACCCGGGCCGGGTTCCCGTTCGGGCGGGCTGGCGCCGTCGGCGCCGTCGGTCGTGCGCTGGCTCGGCGACATCCGCACCTACTTCCCGTCGTCGGTGGTGCGGGTCATGCAGCAGGACGCCATGGAGCGCCTGGGCCTGCGCCAGCTCCTCCTCGAGCCCGAGCTGCTCGAGGCGGTGGAGCCCGACGTCCACCTGGTGTCGACCCTGCTGGCCCTCAACCGGGTGATGCCCGAGCAGACCCGCCACACCGCCCGCCGGGTGGTGGCCACCGTCGTCGAGGAGCTCGAGCGGCGGCTGGCCCAGCGCACCCGCCAGGCGGTGACCGGCGCCCTCGACCGGGCCTCGCGCACCCGCCGCCCCCGGCCCGCCGACCTCGACTGGAACCGCACGATCCTCGCCAACCTCCGCCACTACCAGCCCGAGCACCGCACGGTGATCCCAGAGACGCTCGTCGGCTACCGGCGCCGTCACCG
Source organism: Acidimicrobiales bacterium (assembly GCA_036259055.1). GTDB lineage: Bacteria > Actinomycetota > Acidimicrobiia > Acidimicrobiales > AC-14 > DASZJY01. The sequence continues at coordinate 21,128 of DATACM010000275.1, forward strand.
GGCGTTCCAGCGCGACCTCGTCCTGTGCGTCGACCAGAGCGGGTCGATGGCGTCATCGGTCGTGTTCTCCGGCGTGTTCGGGGCGGTGCTGGCCAGCATCCGGACGCTGCGGACGTCGCTGGTCGTCTTCGACACGTCGGTGGTCGACCTGACGCCCCACCTCGACGACCCGGTGGACCTCCTCTTCGCCACCCAGCTCGGGGGCGGCACCGACATCAACCAGGCCCTGCGCTACTGCCAGGGCCTGGTGCAGCGGCCGTCCGACACGATCCTCGTGCTGGTGAGCGACCTGTTCGAGGGCGGGGCCGAGGACGAGATGCACCGGAGGGTCGCCGCCCTGGTGGCGGGCGGCGTGCAGGTCGTCGTGCTCCTCGCCTTGTCCGACGACGGCGCCCCCGCCTACGACCACCAGAACGCCGCCGCCCTGGCTGCTCTGGGGGTGCCGGCCTTCGCCTGCACCCCCGACCTGTTCCCCGAGGTCATGGCCGCCGCCATCGAGCGGCGCGACCTCACGGGGTGGGCGGCGACCCACGACCTGGTGGCCAGCCGGCCGTCGCAGTGACGCGCCCCGCCACGGGCGAGGAAATGCCCCGGTGCCCCCAGGCGTTGTACCCATACCTATGGCACTCACCGACACCGCTCTCGAGACCGCACGGGACGACTGGCGGGCCCAGGCCGCCTGCCGGGACGCCGACGTCAACATCTTCTTCCCGACCACCGACGAGGAGGCCGAGCCTGCTCGCGCCATCTGCGCCACCTGCCCGGTGCGCATGGAGTGCCTGGAGTTCGCTCTGTCCACCCGTCAAGAGGACGGCGTCTGGGGCGGGCTGACCGAGATCGAGCGCCGCCGGCTCCGCCGCCGGCGTCAGGCCGCTGCCCGGGCCGCCCGGGCGGCCGCCGCCTGACCGGGACCGAAGTCCCCGGGGAGTGGCGGCCCACTCCCCGGCAGCTGGCCGAGGCCGCCGGCCGCACGATCCCCGACGTCATCGCCCCCGACCTGGACGTGCTGTTCTGCGGCATCAACCCCGGGCTGTGGTCGGGCGCGGTGGGTCACCACTTCGCCCGGCCCGGCAACCGGTTCTGGAAGGTGCTGGCCGCCGCCGGGTTCACCGACCGGGTGCTGTCGCCGTTCGAGGAGCGGGAGCTGCTCGAGGTGGGCGTCGGGATCACCAACCTGGTGGCACGGGCGACCGCGCAGGCGGCCGAGCTGACGCCGGAGGAGCTGCGAGCGGGCGCGCGCCGTCTCGTCGCCAAGGCGCGCCGGTACCGGCCGACGTGCGTGGCCTTCGTCGGGCTGGGCGCCTACCGCACCGCCTTCGCCCGGCCCAAGGCGACCGTGGGCCCGCTGCCCGACGACGTCGGGCCAGCGCGGGCGTGGCTCCTTCCCAACCCCAGCGGGCTGCAGGCCCACTACCAGCTGCCCGAGCTGGTGTCCGCCTTCCGGGCACTCCGAGAGGCGGTGGAGGGTCCCCCGCTTTCACCGCCGCCGCCGCCACACTGAGTACGTGCCCGTCATCGAGCAGGTGAAAGGCGATCTGTTCAGCGCCGACCTGCCGGCGCTGGCCCACGGGTGCAACTGCTCGGGCACGATGACCGGAGGCGTCGCCAAGGAGTTCCGCCGGCGCTGGCCCACCATGTACCGGCTGTACCGGGCCCGCTGCCGGGAGGGGCGCTTCCTGCCCGGTGACGTCCTGGCCTGGCCGGGCCCGCCGCGGGTCTACAACCTCGCCGTCCAGCTTCGTCCCGGTGGGCCCGCCAGCCTGGGCGCGGTGGAGATCGCGGTCGCCCGCATGCTGGAGATGGCCGAGGCGGCCGAGGTCCCGGCGGTGGGGATGCCCCGCGTCGGCTGCGACCCCGGCGGCCTGCGGTGGGCCGAGGTGGAGGTCGTGCTCGACCAGCTCTCGTGGAGCAGCCCGGTCCAGCTGGTGGTGTTCGAACCGGCCGCCCTCTGAGACGGCCGGCGGCGGGGTAGGGGCCCCGCTGCTCGGAGGAGGGCGGGGTTGGGGCCCCGCCCGGGGCGGCGAAGCCGCCAGCAAGACGGCCGGCGGCGGGGTTGGGGCCCTACCCGGGGCGGCGAAGCCGCCGGCAACTACGTTCCTTTGTAGTTGAGCACCTGGCGGAGGGTGTGGCGGACGTCCACCAGGTCGGCCTGGTCGGCCATCACCTGGTCGATGTCCTTGTAGGCGGTGGGGATCTCGTCGAGCAGCGCCTCGGCCCGCTTGGCCAGCCACACCTTCCCCTGCATCTGCTGGGCCAGGTCGGCGGCGGTGAACAGCTTCTTGGCCTGGGTCCGGCTGTGGCGGCGGCCGGCGCCGTGGGCGCACGACTTCCAGCTGGCCGGGTTGCCCTTGCCCTCCACGATGTAGGTGCACGTCCCCATCGAGCCGGGGATCACCCCGAGGTCGCCGGCGTCGGCGCGGATGGCGCCCTTCCGGGTGATCCACAGCTCCCGCCCGTCGTGCACCTCCCGTTCCGAATAGTTGTGGTGGGAGTTGATCCGGCGGGTCTCCCGGCCGGTGCCGACGAAGGCCACGACCTCCCGCATGGCCCGGTCCATCATCTCCTCGCGGTTGGCCCGGGCGTAGTCCTGGGCCCACAGCATGTCGGTGATATAGGCCTGGAACTCGGGCGTGCCCTCGACGAAATAGGCCAGATCGGGGTCCTCGAGCCGCTGCTCGAGCTGCTTGGCCAGGCGGCGGGCCTTGCCGATGTGCATCTGGGCGAGCTGGTTGCCGATGCCCCGGCTGCCCGAGTGCAGCACCACCCACACCCGACCGCGCTCGTCGACGCACAGCTCGAAAAAGTGGTTGCCCGAGCCGAGGGTCCCGAACTGGCGGGCGGCGGCCGTGGCCTGCTTGGCCGACAGCTCGGTGGCGGGACGGTGGCGAGCGAGCCACCGGTCGGCCTTGGTGGCGGCCCGGTCGTGGCCCTGGCCGACGCCGGCGGGGACGGCCCGCTCGATCCGGTGGAGCAGCGGGCCGAGGTCGTCGGGGAGCTGGCTCTCGGTGAGGTCGAGCTCGGCGGCGATCATCCCGCACCCGATGTCCACGCCGACGGCGGCGGGGATCACCGCCCCCCTGGTGGGGATCACCGAGCCCACGGTGGCGCCGATGCCCACATGGGCGTCGGGCATGAGAGCGACGTGACCCTCGACGATGGGCAGGCGCGCCGCCTTCTCCGCCTGGCGGATGGTGGCGGGGTCGACCTCGCTCGCCCAGGAGACGAGCTTGGGCGCGACGGTCGTGGGCACGGATCAAGTATCCCCGCCGGCGAAACCTAGAGTCGCTCTTCCATGGCCCGGGCCGCCCCTCGTCACGACCGCGACGCCGGCGGCGACCCCCAGCTGCTGGCGGCCAAGGCCCGGCTGCGCCAGGAGGTGTGGTCGGGGCTTCGAGCGGCCGGCGTTGCCCGCTTTCCGGGGGCCGAGGGGCGCATCCCGAACTTCGTCGGGGCGGAGGCGGCGGCCGAGCGCCTCCGCCGGACCGACGTGTGGACGTCGGCGGAGACGGTGAAGTCGAACCCCGACGCGCCGCAGTGGCCCGTGCGCCAGCGGGTGCTGGAGGACGGCAAGACCCTCTTCATGGCGGTTCCCCGGCTGGCCGACCCTCGACCGTTCTTTCGGCTCGACCCCGAGCGACTGCGCACGACGCCCCGCAAGGCCTCGTCCATCAAGGGCGCGTCGACCGCCGGGCGCAAGGTCGACCTCGACGAGCTCGAGCCCGTCGACCTGGTGGTCACCGGCTGCGTCGCGGTCGGCGAGGACGGGGCCCGGCTGGGCAAGGGCGGCGGGTTCAGCGACCTGGAGCTGGCCCTTGCCGCCGCCGCCGGCCTGGTCGGCCGCGAGACGGTCGTCGTCACCACCGTGCACGACCTGCAGGTGCGCCCGGCGGGCACGGTGCCCCGTGCCGACCACGACGTCGGCGTCGACGTCGTCGTCACACCGACGCGGGTGATCCGCCCCCGGCGGCGGGGACGGCGGGTCGCTCCCCGGCTGCGGTGGGAGGAGCTCACCGAGGAGAAGGTGGCCGCCATCCCCCTGCTGGCGTCGCTGCGTCGGGCAGAGGGCCGGCGGTGAGCGACGGTTTCACCCTCGGCACCGAGGAGGCCGCCGCCGACCCCATGGAGCAGTTCCGGCTGTGGCTGGAGGCGGCCCGGCAGGCGATGGGCGTGCGCGACGACACCATGATCCTCGCCACCGCCACGCCCGAGGGCCGTCCCTCGGCCCGGGCCGTTCTGCTGCGAGGCCTCGACGACGAGGGGCTGGTCTTCTTCACCGACACCCGCAGCCGCAAGGGCGTGGAGCTGGCCGCCAACCCCCGCGGTGCCCTGGTGTTCGTGTGGACGCCACTGGAGCGGCAGGTCCGGGTGGAGGGACCGGTGATCCTGGTCGCCGGCGACGAGGCCGACGCCTACTTCGCCAACCGTCCACGCGGCCACCGCCTGGCCGCGTGGGCCTCACACCAGAGCCAACCGGTGGAGAGCCGGGCCCAGCTCGAGGCCCGCATGCGGTCCCTCGACGAGGAGTACGGCGACCGGGTCGTCCCCCGGCCGCCGTACTGGGGCGGCTACCGCCTCCGGCCCACCGAATGGGAGTTCTGGCAGGGACGGGAGAACCGGGTGCACGACCGCATCGCCTACCACCGGGCGGGCCGCGGCCGCCGACCCGGGGACCCCGCCTGGCAACGGGTCCGCCTGTCCCCCTGAGGCGCGAGAGTCCCAGGGGACGAACTGATCGGGGAAATGGCTCCCCAGGAGCCACCTGGCCGAACTGATCGGGAAAATGGCTCCTGGGGGCGGCGCCCGCACCGGCGGCCCCGGTGGACCGGACGGAGCACCGTGGTAGCTTCCCGCCGCCGGCGTGGGCCAGGAACGGACACGTCGCCTGACCCCATGCTGTCGAGAGAAGCCGCTGCGACCCGGCCCCATCCCCCCGAACCGGCCGGCACCCGGGAGGCAGGCCCTTGGTGGTGGGCCGCGCTGCTGTTCACCGGGGTGGCCGCCGTGCTGTGGGCGGTGGCGTGGGCGTCGGTGTCGCACCTTCCCCAGTCGGCGACCTACCCGGGCGAGCGCTACTTCCCCCGCCGGCCGTGGTTCGCCGGCTGGGCCCGCTGGGACGCCGGCTGGTACAAGGAGATCGCCGACTACGGCTACACGCTCGTTCCCGGACGCCAGTCGACGGTGGCCTTCTTCCCGGCCTACCCGCTGGCGATGCGGGCGGTGGCCAACGTCGTGGGCGGCACGCTCGTCGCCGGCATCCTGCTCACCGCGGCGTCCGGCCTCGCCGTGGCGACCGCGTTGTGGAAGTGGTGCAAGGAGCGCCTGTCGCCGGCGGCGGCCGGGACGGCCCTCTCCCTCCTCCTCCTCTTCCCGTACGCCTACTACCTCTACGGCGCCGTCTACGCTGACGCTCTCCTCGTCGCCGCCGCCCTGGCTGCCTTCCTCCTGCTCGAGCGCGACCGGCCGTGGCTGGCCGGCCTGGCCGGGGCGGTGGCCACCGCCGCCCGGCCCATGGGGGTGGTGGTGGTGGTCGGGCTGGTCGCCCGGGCCCTCGAGCGCCGGGGCGTCTTCGCCCAGGGGTCGCCCCGCCGCCTCGACCTCTCGGGCATCCGCGGGAAGGATGCCGGCGTGCTCCTCTCGCTCGCCGGGCTGGCGGCCTATTGCGTCTACCTGGCCGTGCGGTTCGACGACCCTTTCGCCTTCGCCACCGTCGAGAAGTACTGGGGCCAGGGCGCCGGCCCCCGGACCTGGTTCAAGGTCGAGTTCTTCGAGAACGTCGGCAACCCGGCCGATCGCCCGGCGTGGCTCGCCTACGTCGCCCATCCCGTCGTCACCGTCGTCGCCCTGGCCCTCGTGCCGCGGGTCTTCCGCCGGTTCGGCTGGGGCTACGGCATCTACAGCCTGCTCGCCGTCGGCCTCGCCGCCATCGCCACCAAGGACTTCTTCGGTATGGGCCGCTACGTGCTCGCTGCCTTCCCCTGCTTCGCCGTGGCCGGCGAGCTGCTCGCCGACCGCCCTCGGCTGCGGACCGCCGCCCTGGCCGCCGGCGGCGCCGGGCTGGTGGTCATGACCTCGTTCTTCGCCCGCGGGTCGTACCTGTCGTGAGCGAGCACGGCGAGCGGGGCCGCCGGGACCTGCCTCTCGCCCGCCGCCCGCAGGGCCCGGCGGTCCCTCCGGGCGAGCCGAGCGCAGCTCACCGGGCGGCATCGTGAGCGAGGCGCCCCCCCTGCTCATCGTGAACGCCGACGACTACGGGCTCACCGAGCGCATCTCTTCGGGCATCCTCCTCGCCCACCGCGAGGGCATCGTCACCAGCACGTCGGTGCTGGCGGTGGGACCGGCGTGGCCCAAGGTGGCGCACTGGCTGGCCGACCACGACAGGCTGGGCGTGGGCGTCCACCTCGCCGCGGTGGGGGAGGACCCCCCGCTGCTCTCGGCGCGTGAGGTGCCCACCCTCCTCGACCGCCGGGGCCGCCTGAGCGAGAGCTACAAGGGTTTCGTGACCCGCATGGCCACGGGGCGGGTCGACCCCGCCGACGTCCGGCGCGAGTTCACCGCCCAGCTCGAGGCGGTGGTCGACCTCGGCGTCCCCGGCGGCCACCTCGACGCCCACCAGCACCTGCACCTGTGGCCGCCGGTCGGCCGCATCGTGCTCGACATGGCGCGCCGCTTCGGCATCCCCGCAGTGCGGGTGCCCCGTTACCGCACGCCGTCGCCGCTCGCTGTCGGCGTGACCGTGCTCGGCCGGCGGCTGGCCCGCCAGGCCCGGCGGGCGGGGGTGCGCTATCCCGCCGACGGCACCGGCATCGAGGTCGCCGGCCGGCTCGACCAGCGTCGGCTCCCCGAGGCGCTGGCCCGCCTCGCCGCCCGCGGGGCCGGCGCGGTGGAGCTCACCGTCCACCCCGGTGAGGAGGACGACCCCGACCGCCACCGCTACGACTGGGGCTACCGCTGGGCCGAGGAGCTCGACGCCCTCACCGGCGACGCCGCCCGCCGGGCGGTGGCGCGCCACGGCTTCGTCCTCGCCACCTACCGCGACCTCCCCGCCGCCGCCCCGGTGTGAGGGCGCCCATCGGAAGGGCCCGCACCAGCACCTCCCGGGAGGTGCTGTCGCTCTATCGCGGCGCTCCCCTGTCGGTGCGGGCCCACGTGCGCGTGAGGTGGGCGACGTGCCCACTGCGGGCGGTGGCCGCCCAGCTCCCTCCCGGCGGCCGGGTGCTGGACGTCGGCTGCGGTCACGGGCTGCTCTCGCTCCACGCCGCCCTCTCCTCGCCAGGACGGTCCGTGCTCGGCATCGACGTCGACGGGCGCAAGGTCGAGCACGCCCGGGCGGCGGCCGCCCGGGCCCGGGACGAGCGGGGCGCCGACTGCGAGATCGCCGTCGCCCCGCCGGGCGAGGTCCCCGAGGGGCCGTGGGACGCGATCGTCGTCGTCGACGTCCTGTACCTGCTCGACGCCGCCGACCAGCGCCGGCTCGTCGTCGAATGCGCCCGGCGGCTGGCGCCCGCAGGCCTGCTCGCGTTGAAGGAGATGGCGCTCGAGCCGCCCTGGAAGTTCCGGTGGAACCGGGCCCAGGAGACGCTGGCGGTCAAGGCCCTTGGCCTGACCCAAGGGGGCGGGGGACTCAGCTTCGTCGGCCCGTCGACCCTCGGGGACTGGATGGCGGCCGAGGGGCTGGACGTCTCTCACCTCTCGCTCCAGCGGGGCTATCCCCACCCCCATCATCTCGTCCTCGGACGCCGGTAGCGTGCGCCCATGACCTTCCCGGGCCCCGACGCCCTCGGGCGGGGACTGGTGGTCTCGCCCGGTGCCGAGGTGCCGGCCGGGTGGCAGGGCGTCGAGCGGATCGGCGTGGACGACACCGCGCTGGCTGAGCCGGCACCGACCGCCGACCGGCTCCACCGGGCGTGGCGCGAGCGAACCCGGGTGGTGGTGGAGCTGGCTGTCGACGCCGCCGAGCTCCGCCAGCCGGAGAGCGAGCGCCGCCCGCCCTACGAGCTCGACCCGTCGTTCGAGTTCTCCCGGGAGCGCCTGCACTTCCTCGTGTGGGCGAACAACTACGACGGCCGCAAGGCGGGCCAGGAGCCGGTGTGGTGGCACGGGGCTCGCGCCGTCCGCCTGGGGCAGGGGGCGACGCCGGGAGGCCCGGCCGACGTGGTCCTCGACGACGGGCGCCCGGGGTGGTGCGACGGCGGGCCCCGGGCGCCGGTGCCGGTCGCCGAGGCGGTCGTCCACCGCGATTCCATCGACGCCGGCCGCCTCACCGTCGCCCGCACCGGCCGGCCGACCACCGGGCTCGAGCTCGCCCCCGACCAGCTGGCGGCCGTCACCCACCCGGGGGGGCCGGCCCGCATCATCGCCCCCGCCGGTTCCGGGAAGACGCGCGTGCTGACCGAGCGCCTGCGCCACCTCATCGCCGACCGTGGGCACGAGCCCGAGCTCGTCACCGCCGTCGCCTACAACGTCAAGGCGGCCGAGGAGCTGCGCCAGCGCACCGCCGGCCTGGACCCCACCATCCGCACCCTCAACTCGCTGGGCCTGGCCATCTGCCAGCTGGTGGGAGGGCCCCGGGTGATCGAGGAGCGGGAGGTGCGCAACCTCCTCGAGTCGATCGTCAAGGTCCGTCACCGGGTCAACGCCGACCCGTTGGCGCCCTACGTCGACGCCCTGTCGCTGGTCCGTCTGGGGCTGGTCGACCCCGAGGAGGCGGAGGCGCGGATCCCCGATGCCACCGGCGTGGCCGCCGCCTTCCCCGTGTACCGGGCCGCCCTGGCCGAGCGCAACCTGGCCGACTTCGACGAGCAGATCTACCGGGCCCTCTCGATCCTCCTCGCCGATCCGGGCGCCCGGGCCCGCGCCCGGGCCACCGCCCGCACCCTCCTCGTCGACGAGTTCCAGGACCTCACCCCCGCCCACGTCCTCCTCATGCGGCTGCTGGCGGGGCCGGCGGGGTCGGTGTTCGGCGTGGGCGACGACGACCAGGTGATCTACGGGTACGCCGGCGCCGACCCTGGCTTCCTCATCGACTTCGGGCGCTACTTCCCGGGCGCGGCGGCCTACGACCTCACGGTGAACTACCGCTGCCCGCCGGCGGTGGTGGCCGCCGCCGGTCGCCTGCTCGGCTACAACCGCCGGCGCCTGCCCAAGACCATCTCCGCCGCCCCTGGCCGTGGCGAGAAGGACGGCGAGCTGGCGGTGCGGGCGGTCGACGACGTCTCGGCGGCTGCACGCGACCAGGTGAAGGCGTGGCTGGACGGCGGCGCGGCGGCAACCGACGTGGCCGTGCTGGCCCGGGTCAACTCGGTGCTCCTGCCCATCCAGGTCGTGCTCACCGAGAGCGGGGTCCCCTGCACGCGGGCGGTGGGGCCGGAGGTGCTCACCCGCACCGGCTCGGCGGCCGCCCTGGCCTACCTGCGCATGGGCCTGCGCCCGGATGCGATCGAACGGGCCGACGTGGCCGCCACCGTGCGCCGGCCGTCCCGCAAGATCGCCAAGAACGTGCTCGACATGATGACCCGCCGTCCCCGGACGTCGTTGGCCGACCTCAGCCGGCTGGCCGATTGGCTCTCGGGCGACGACGCCGACCGGGTGGCCGCCTACGGGGGGGACATCCGGCTGGTGGCCGACGCCGTCGCCGGCGGGACCACCAGCGAGGCGCTGGCCGTGGTGCGCACGAAGGTGGGGCTCGACTCCGCCCTCGACGCCCTCGACTCGTCGAGGGGGGCGGTGGACCGGTCGGCCCACGGCGACGACCTCTGGGCCCTGGAGCAGGTCGCCGCCCTTCATCCCGACCCGGCGACCTTCGAGGACTGGCTGCGCCAGGTGATCGTCGCGGCCGCCGGCGAGGGCGTGCACCTCTCGACGGTGCACAAGGTGAAGGGCCGGGAGTGGCCCTTGGTGATCGTCTTCGCCGCGTCCGCCGGCCTCCTCCCGCACCGCCTGGCCGACGATGTGGAGGAGGAACGCCGGATCTTCCACGTGGCCGTCACGCGCGCCCGTCACGAGGCGGTCGTGCTGGCCGACGCCGGGGCGCCGTCGCCGTTCCTGGACGAGCTGGCCGGCGTGGCCGCCCGCCCTGCCTTCGCCCCCGAGCGGCCCCGATCCGACGGGGCGGCGGCCGCCGCCCGCCGGGGCTCGGCCACGGCGACCACCGTCCTCTCCGGGCCGGCGGTGGCGACCTTCGAGGCCCTGCGGGCGTGGCGCACCGAGCAGGCCCGTCGCGAGAGGATGCCGCCGTACGTGGTCATGAGCGACGCCCACCTGCGGGCCATCGCCGAGCGGGCACCCACCAGCCTCGTCGCCCTGGCCCGCTGCCCGGGCATCGGCCCGGTGAAGCTCGAGCGCTACGGCGACGACATCCTGGCCGTGCTGGCGCGGGCCCGAGGTCGAGGGTGAGCTCGGAGCCGCCGGCCGAGCTGCTCTTCCGGCGGCGCATCGGCCCTCGCCGGGCTCTGCGGGAGCTCTGGGCGGTGCGGGAGGTCGTCGTGTCGCTCGCCCAGCGGGACTTCCTCGTCCGCTACAAGCAGACCTTCCTCGGCGTGCTGTGGGCGGTGTTCGCGCCGCTGACCCTCGTCCTCGTGTTCAGCCTGGTCTTCGAGCGGGTGGCGGACGTCTCCACCGGCGGAGCGCCCTACGCCCTGTTCGCCTACCTGGGCCTGCTCCCGTGGACGTTCCTGTCGACGTCGTTGAGCCAGGGGGGCCTCAGCCTCGAGGCCAACCGCCATCTCCTCAACCGGGTCGCCTTCCCCCGCGAGGTCTTCCCGCTCGCCACCGTCGCCGCCGCCGCCGTCGACCTGCTGATCGCCTCGTCGGTCCTGGCCGTCCTGTTCGTCGCCTACGGCGTGGCGCCCCGACCGACCTCCTTCTGGGCGCCACTGCTCTTCGCCGTCCAGCTGGCCTTCGTGCTGGGCGTCGCCCTGGTCGCCTCGGTCGGCGTGGTCTACGCCCGCGACCTTCGCCACCTCATACCGATCGTCCTGCAGATCGGCCTGTTCGCCACGCCGGTCGCCTACGGGATGGAGGCCATCCCCTCGGGTTGGCGGCTGGCGTACTCGGTGGTCAACCCGATGGCGGCGGTGATCGACGGCCTGCGGCGCACCGTGCTGTGGGGCTCACCACCGCGATGGGACCTGCTGGCCGCCGCCAGCCTGGGGGCGGCGGCCGTGCTGGTGGGCGGCTACGTCCTCTTCAAGCGGCTCGAGACGGGGTTGGCCGACATTGCGTGACGGCACCCTCCGGGCCGAGCGGCTGTGGAAGCGCTTCCGCTCCGACCGCGCCGCCTACGGGCTCCGGGACCAGGTGCGCCGGCTCTCCGAGCGGGGACGGGGCGGCGAACGGTGGCGGTGGGCCCTGCGGGACGTCACCGTGGACATGGAACCGGGTGACTCCCTCGCCCTGGTGGGCTCGAACGGCTCGGGCAAGTCCACCCTGCTCAAGATCCTCGGCGGGGTCATGTACCCCACGGCCGGGCGCCTCGGGGTGGCGGGGCGGGTGGGGATGATCGTCGACGTCTGGGCCGGCCTGCACCACGAGCTGACCGGGCGGGAGAACCTGTTCCTCGCCGGCTCGCTGCTCGGCCTCCGGCGGGCCGAGGTGGCGGCCCGGTTCGACGAGATCGTCGACTTCGCCGAGCTGGACCACGCCCTCGACCGGCCGGCCAAGTTCTACTCCACCGGCATGAAGATGCGCCTCGGCTTCGCGGTGGCCTCCTTCCTCGAGCCCGACGTGCTCCTGGTGGACGAAGTCCTGGCCGTCGGCGATGCCCGCTTCCAGCAGCGCTGCCTCAACCGCATGCGCAAGGTGCTGGCTGACGGCACGACGCTCGTGCTGGTGTCCCACGACCTGGCCGCGGTGGAGGCGACGTGCCGGCGCGGCCTGTGGCTGCAGGAGGGGGCGTGCGTCCACCAGGGCCAGGTGGCCGAGACGCTGGCCCGCTACCGGCAGTGGGTGGAGGAGGCGGCGGAGGCGGCCGTCGCCTTCCTCCCGGGGGACGTCCGGTTGGTCAAGGCGGCGGTCGGCCCGGGCCCCGGTGACGCCCACGCCCGCGCCGACGGGCCCCTGGAGGTGGCCCTCGTCGTGGAGAGCGACGAACCGAGGACGGCGGCGATCTGCCTGGGGGTGAGCGAGGGCACGGCCGCGCCGGCGTTCGTGCTGCGCCACCAGGCCCGCCTGCGGCCGGGCGAGACCGAGGTGCGCTGCTCGATCGCCCACCTCCCCCTGCCCGGCGGCCGCTTCTACGTCTGGGTCGGTGCCTTCGACGGCCGCGAGGACGTCCTCCCGTGGCAGCCGGCGGCCCGGTTCGACGTGGTGGGGCCGGGGCTCGACCCGGCGCCGCCGGGCGTCGTGCGCCCCGCGCCGGTGCACGTAGAGGCGACGTGGGAGACCGGGGCCCGCCGCTGACGGTGCTGGTGGTCACCGCCGAGCCGCCCTGGCCGCCCCATCACGGCGGGCGCATCCGCGTCGCCCGCATGGTCGACGAGCTGCGGGAGCGCCTGGCCGTGCGGGTGGTGGCACCCCTCGAAGCGCCTCCCCCCGCCGGCCTCGGCGTCGACGAGCTTCCTCCGACACGACCGGTCGGCGTCCTGGCCCGGGTGGCCGCCCCCCGCCCTCGACTCGGCCGCATGATGTTCGGGCCGGAGCGCCAGGAGGTGCTCGATCATGCGCTGGCCCGGCACCGCCCGGCGGCGGTGCTCTTCGCCGGGAGCTACGTGGCTGCCGCCGCCCGAGTCGCCGGTGTGTCGGTGGCGGTCGACTTCCAGGACCTCGAGGTACGCCGCCTGGCGTCGCTGGCCCGGGTGGGGCCGGCCCGCAGCCGGGCGGCGAACGGGTTGGAGGCGGTCAAGGCCCGCGGGTGGGAGCCGCGGGTCGCCCGCCGGGCGGCGCTGGCGACGGCGGCCAACGCCGACGACGTGCGTCTGCTCGCCCGTTGGGGCGCCCACGCCCTGCACGTCCCCCACGGCGCCGACGCCTTCGAGCCCTCGCCCTCGCCGCCCCGAGGCGCGGTGACCTTCGTCGCCAGCTTCCCCTACGCGCCGAACCGGGACGCCGCCGAGTGGCTGCTGCGGGAGGTGTGGTCCCGTCTCCGGCGAGTCGAGCCGGAGCTGCCGCTCCGGCTGGTCGGCCGCCACGCCCGACAGGTCGTCGGGCCCTCCGACGGCGTGGACGTCGTGACCGACCCCCCCGACGTGGACCGCTACTACCGCGAAGCGTCGCTGGTGCTGGCGCCGGTGCGGGTCGGCGGGGGGCCTCAGCTCAAGGTCACGGAGGCGCTGTCGCACGGCAGGGCGGTCGTGGCCACCTCGCACTCCCTCCGCTCGGTCCCGGCGCCGGCGCGCGCCGGCGTGGTGGTGGCCGACGAGCCGGAGGAGTTCGCCGCCGCCGTGCTCCACCTCTGGCGCGACCTTCCCGCCCGCCGCCTCGCCGAGCAGCGGTTGGCCGGGGCCCTCCCGCTCCCGACCTGGCAGCACACCTGCGCCCCGCTCGTGGCCGCCCTCGAGCGGCTCGCACCGGGCCCCTGACGCGATCCGGCCCCCCTTGCGGGGGGCCGGATCGGGTCGTGGAACGGCGAGTTACTCCAGGGTGCAGCCGCAGGAGTTGACCTCCCGCACGATGAGGCCCTTGCCGGTGTCCATGTGGGTGGTGCAGGGCATGCAGGGGTCGAAGCTGCGGATGGCCCGCAGGACGTCGATGCCCTTGACCTGGTCGTCGGGGACCGACTCGAGAAGCGGCGTGTCGACGATGGCCTGCTCGTAGGGGCCCAGGCCCCCGAAGGGGTCGGTGGGCGAGGCGTTGAGGGTGGAGGGGGTGGTGATCTGGTAGTTCACGATCTTGCCCCGGTCGATGGTCTGGTGGTGCACCAGCCAGCCCCGGCCCGCCTCCCAGAACCCCACCGCCACCCGCTCGTCGCGGGGGATGCGGAAGGGGGTGTGGACCTTGGTCTCCCCCCGCCGCCAGTACTCGAACGCCTTGAGCAGGCAGTTCATGCCGATGACGGCGGTGAAGGCCATGGCGTAGGCCC
>DATACM010000276.1:0-9139 GCA_036259055.1 Acidimicrobiales bacterium
GTGGTGATCGAGGCCGAGCACCTCTGCATGACCATGCGAGGGGTGCGCACGCCCGGCACCCTCGCCGTGACCTCCGCCGTCCGCGGCCAGTTCCGCGACGACGCCGCCACCCGGGCCGAGGCCATGGACTTCATCCGCGGCAAGTAACGCCATGAGGTGGTACCGGGAACGCTGAAGGTCACTCTGTGACCCTGAGCGTGCCCAGAACGTCTGCCGTACCATGCGGTCGTGTCAGCGCGGGTCATGGGAGTCCTGAACGTCACGCCGGACTCCTTCTCCGACGGCGGGCGATGGTTCGACGCCGACGCGGCGGTGGCCCACGGCCTCGACATGGCGGCCGAGGGGGCCGACGTGGTCGACGTGGGCGGGGAGAGCACCCGTCCCGGCGCCGCGCCGGTCGACGAGGCCGAGGAGCGGCGCCGGGTGGTCCCGGTGATCGCCGCCCTGGCACCGCACGTGCGCGTCTCGGTCGACACCCGCAAGGCATCGGTGGCCGAGGCGGCGCTGGCGGCGGGGGCGACGATGGTCAACGACGTGTCGGCGTCGCTGTGGGAGGTGGCGGCCGAGGGCGGGGCGGGCTGGGTCGCCATGCACATGCGGGGGGAGCCGGGGACGATGCAGGCCGACCCCCGCTACGACGACGTGGTCGGCGAGGTGCGGGGCTTCCTGGTCGAGCGGGCCGACCGGGCGAGGGAGGCGGGCGTCGGCGAGGTGTGGGTCGACCCCGGCATCGGCTTCGGGAAGACCGTGCGGCACAACCTGCTCCTCCTGCGCCACCTCGGCATCCTCGTCGCCGCCGGCTACCCGGTGCTGGTCGGCACCAGCCGCAAGTCCTTCCTGGGCCGGCTGACCGCCCGTGGCGGCCCGGTGCCCCCCGCCGACGACCGCCTGGAAGGCTCCCTGGCCACCGCCGCTTGGTCTCTGACCCAGGGCGCGGCCATGGTGCGGGTCCACGACGTGCGCCCCACCGTGCAGCTGGCCCGCCTCGCCGCCGCCGAGAGCACGGTGCCGTGAGGGGGAAGTGGGCGGCGGGGATCGTCCCGCGGAACTTCGCGTGGATCATCAAGGACCGCCTGGCGGTGAGCGAGCGGCCCGGCGGGTACGCCCGGTCCCACCGGCCGGTGCGGCGCCAGGAGGAGATCATCTGGATCCGCGAGCAGGGTTTCACGCGCGTCGTGTCGCTCCTGGCCTCGCCGCACAACCTGCACGCCTACGACGAGCTGGGGGTGGCCTGGGAGCACATCCCCTTCGGGCAGAACGACAACATCCGCGAGGTGGTGGGCGAGGTCCTGCCCAAGCTCCGGGACTGGCTGGCGGCGGGCGAGAAGGTGCTCATGCACCAGGAGGAGCTGGGGGACCGGGTGCAGGGCCTGGCCGGTGGGTACCTCGTGTTCGCCGGCCTCGTCGCCGACCCCGCCCAGGCCATCGCCATCGTGGAGCAGATCAACCAGCGCCAGATGGGGCCGCCGGGGCGGGAGCTGGTGGCGGCGGCCGCCGAACTGGCCGCCGACGCCGGCGGAAGGTGAGCCGCACCCGACCCGTGGCGACGCGGGTCCGTGGACCGAACTGTTCGGTCAGGTGGCTCTCCAGCGACCACTGCGCCGATCAGTTCGTGGAGAGTGCACCCGAGCGGCGGGGCGCCGGGTCCCTGGACCGAACTGTTCCCCCAAGTGGCTCGCCACCGGCCACCTCGCCGAACAATTCGCCCCGGGCGCCTCGCGCTGGGGCGCTGGGCGCTCGCCGGCGCCGGGAGAGACGGTGACCGACCGCATCGAGCTGCGGGGCCTGCGGGTGCTGGCGGTGTGCGGCGCCCTGCCCGAGGAGCGCGAGCGCCCCCAGCCCTTCGCGGTGGACCTCGACGTCGCCGTCGACCTGGCCCCCGCCGGGAGGAGCGACGAGCTGGCCGACACCGTCGACTACGGCACCCTGGCCCGTGCCGTCGCCCGGGTGGCCGCCGAGGGTCGGTTCACGCTCATGGAGCGCCTGGCCCAGCGCATCGCCGAGGAGGTGGGCGGCGACGCCCGGGTGGAATCGGTCACCGTGGCCGTCCACAAGCTCCGCCCACCGGTCCCGGTCGACCTGGCCTCGGCGGGGGTGAGGATCAGCCGCACGTTTCGGTCGTGACGCGGCGGTCCTTCTTGTCGCTCGGCTCGAACGTCGGTGACCGTTGGGCGTACCTGAGAGAGGCGGTCGGCCGGCTCCCCGACGTCGTCGCCGTGTCCCCGGTCTACGAGACCCAGCCGGTGGGCGGGCCCCCCGGGCAGGGGCCGTTCCTGAACGTGGTGGTCGAGCTCGACACCGACCTCTCCCCGCGTGACCTCCTCGACCTGGCCCACCACTTGGAGGCGGCCGCCGGCCGCCGGAGGGTCGAGCACCACGGGCCGCGGACCCTCGACGTGGACGTCCTCCTCGTGGGCGACCTGGTCGTGGAGGAGCCCGACCTCGTCGTCCCCCACCCGCGGATGTACGAGCGCCACTTCGTCCTGCGGCCGCTGGCCGACCTGGCGCCCGAGCTGGTGCCCGAGGGCGCCGAGCAACGGGCGGCCGGTGCGGTGCGCCGGGTGGGTAGCCTGTAGGAGCGTGCTGTTCTATCGCGCCGACCAGCCAAGGAGGACTGAGTAGCCGCTTGTCGGCGCTTCGGGCCGAAGGCCCGACCTGAGTAGATCAGCATGCTCCTAGGACGAACGGCACCCCTCCTGGGGGCCGGAACGTGGAGGAGGCCGTGCCCGCAGTGCGTGTGATCGGACCCGGCCGGGCCGGCCTGTCCCTGGCCCGGGCCCTCGAAGGCGTGGGTTGGGACGTCGAGCGCCCCTTGGGCCGTCACGACGAGCTGGCGGGGGCGGCTGAGGGGGTCGACCTGCTCGTCATCGCCGTGCCGGACCGCGCCGTCGAGGCGGTGGCCGCCGCCGTGCGGCCCGTGCCCACGACGGTCGTCGCTCACCTGGCCGGCGCGCTCGGCCTCGACGTGCTCGAGCCCCACCGGCGGCGGGCCGCCATCCACCCGCTGGTCCCACTGCCCGACCCGGTCACCGGCGCGGCCCGGCTCGCCTCCGGGGCCTGGTTCGCGGTGGCCGGGGACGGGCTCGCCGGCGCGGTGGTCGAAGCCCTGGGTGGCCGGGCCGTCACCGTGCCCGACCCCCACCGGGTGCTCCACCACGCCGCCGCCGTCATCGCCGCCAACCACCTGGTCGCCTTGATGGGGCAGGTGGACAGGATCGCGGCGGTCACCGGCGTTCCGACTGAGGCCTACCTCGGGCTGTCCCGGGCGGCCCTGGCCGACGTCGAGGCGGTCGGCCCAGCGGCGGCGCTGACCGGTCCGGTGGCCCGCGGCGACGCGGCCACCGTCCGCCGCCACCTGGCCGCCCTCGACCCCTCGGAGCGTCCCGCTTACGCTGCCCTGGCCGCCGCCGCCGGCCGGTTGGTGACCGAGCACGGCGAGCGGGGCCGCCGGTTCCTGCCTCTCGCCCGCCTCGAGCGGGGAAGCGACCTCCGGGCGGTGCTCGACCACGCCCGGGCGGTCGGCTTGACGGTGGGCCTGGTGCCCACGATGGGCGCGTTGCACGAGGGCCACGTCTCCCTGATCCGCCGCTCCGCCGCGGAGTGCGACGTCACCGCGGTCAGCGTCTTCGTCAACCCCCTCCAGTTCGGGCCCGGAGAGGACCTCGCCACCTATCCCCGTGACCTCGACGGCGACCTGCGGCTGGCGGCCGGCGCCGGGGCCGACGTGGTCTTCGCCCCGACGGTGGCCGAGATGTACCCCGAGCCGACGACCACGACCGTGGCGGTCGACGGCCCCGTCGACCTGCTCGAGGGGGCGAGCCGCCCCGGCCACTTCGCCGGCGTGGCGACCGTCGTGACCAAGCTGTTCAACTTGGCCGGCCCGTGCCGGGCCTACTTCGGCGAGAAGGACTGGCAGCAGCTGGTCGTCGTGCGCCGGCTGGTCGGGGACCTCAACTTCCCCGTCGACGTCGTCGGGTGCCCGACGGTGCGGGAGCCCGACGGCCTGGCCTGCTCCAGCCGCAACGTCCGCCTCAGCGCCGAGGAACGGCGCGCCGCCACTGTGCTCCACCGGGCCCTCGCCGACGCCGCCGCCCTGGTCGAGGCGGGGGAGCGGGACCCCGACGTCGTCCGCCGGCGTCTGGCCGAGGTGGTCGCCACCGAGCCCCTCGCCCGGCTGGACTACGCCGAGGTCGCCCGGGCCGCCGACCTCGTGCCCGTCGACCCCCTCGAGGGCGAGCTACGGCTGCTGGTGGCCGCCCGGGTCGGCGCGACCAGGCTCATCGACAACCTCGGGGTGACCGCGCCTGCCGAACCGGCGGTGGATTCTTTCGCTGGGGCGAAAGCATCCACCGCCGGTTCGAAAGGGGGACCGTGAGCGGCGCCGGCGACCCCCTCGACCTGCTCGTCCTCGGCAGCGGCGTGGCCGGCCTCTCCGCGGCGGTGCGGGCGGCGTCGGTGCTCGGGCTGCGGGTGGGCGTGCTCACCAAGGGCACCCTCGCCCAGTCGGCCACCAGCTGGGCCCAGGGAGGGGTGGCGGCCGCCGTGGGAGGCGATCCCGACTCCACCGACCTCCACCTGGCCGACACCCTCGCCGCCGGCGCCGGGCTGTGCGACGTCGACGCCGTGCGAGTGCTGGTCGACGAGGGCCCGGCCCGGGTGAACGACCTCATCGCCCTGGGTGCGCAGTTCGACCGCGACCCGAACGGGGTCCTGGCCCTCGCCCGGGAGGGCGGCCACTCGGTGCCCCGCGTGGTGCACGCCGGCGGGGCGGCGACCGGCGCCGAGATCGAGCGGGCCCTGGTGGCGGCGGTCGAGATGACGGCGGCCGCCGTGCTCGAGGGCTGGTTCGCGGCCGACCTCGTCGTCGAGGGCGGGAGGTGCCGGGGCGTTGTCGCCGTCGACCGGCGTCGCCAGCGCCTCGAGGTCAGGGCGAGCCACGTCCTCCTCGCGACCGGCGGGGCCGGGCAGCTCTACGCCGTCACCACCAACCCCGAGCAGGCGACCGGAGACGGCGTGGCGATGGCCCTGCGGGCCGGGGTTGCCGCCGCCGACCTCGAGTTCGTGCAGTTCCACCCGACCGCCCTGCACCACCCGCAGATGCCCCGGCCGCTGCTCTCGGAGGCCCTGCGGGGGCACGGGGCCCTCCTCCGCGACGCCCGCGGCGAGCGCTTCGTCGACGAGCTGGCGCCCCGTGACGTGGTCTCCCGGGCCATGACCGCCCGGATGCTCGAACAGGGCGTCGACCACCTCTGGCTCGACGCCACCCCCCTCGAGCGGTTCGACCAGCGCTTCCCCACCATCGCCGCCGCCCTCCGCCGGGCCGGCCTCGACCCGGCCGCCGACTGGCTCCCGATCGCCCCCGCCGCCCACTACCTCATCGGCGGGGTGCTCACCGACCTCGACGGCGCCACCACGCTCCCAGGCCTGTGGGCGGCGGGCGAGGTGGCCTGCACCGGCGTGCACGGCGCCAACCGCCTGGCGTCCAACTCGCTCCTGGAGGGCATGGTCTTCGCCGCCCGGGCGGTAGAGGCGGCGGCCGGCGGCAAAGAGAGCGCCCAGCCGACGGGAGCGATGCGGGCTCTGGCCGAGGGCCCGGCGGTCGTCCCGCCCGTGGTCGCCGAGGAGGTGCGGCCAGGGCCGCCGGAGGTGGACGCCACCGCCAAGCGCCGCGAGGCCCTGCAGCGGGCCATGAGCCTGGGCGCCGGGGTGCTGCGTGACGCCTCGTCGCTGGCCGAGGCGGGGGCGGCGGCCGCCCACGTGCTGACCGGGCCGCCCGTCCCCGGAGCCGAGGGGATGGAGCTGGCCAACCTCGCCCAGGTCGCTGTCGCTTTGGTGGCGGCGGCCACCGCCCGGGAGGAGAGCCGGGGCTGTCACACCCGCCGGGACTTCCCGGAGACCTCCGAGGCGTTCGCCCGCCGCCTGGTGACCGGCCGATGAGCGCCCTCCACCCACCCGCGGGTGCCGTCAGGGAGGTGGTGGCCCGCGCCCTGGCCGAGGACCTCGGGCCCCTCGGCGACCTCACCGCCGCCCTGGTGCCGCCGGGCGCCACCATCGCCGCCGACCTCGTCCCCCGCTCCGCCGGGGTCCTGGCCGGACGCCTGGCCGCCACCGAGACCTTCGCCCAGGTCGACCCGTCACTGGCGGTCCGCTGGCACGCCGACGACGGCGACGCGGTGGCCCCGGGCGTACCCGTCGGTGAGGTCGCCGGGGCCCTGTCGTCGGTCCTCACCGCCGAGCGCACCGCCCTCAACCTCCTGAGCCACCTCTCGGGCGTGGCCACCCTGACCCGCCGGTTCGTGGAGGCGGCCGGGGGCCGGGCCCGCATCCGCGACACCCGCAAGACCACCCCCGGGCTGCGGGCCCTGGAGAAGGCGGCGGTACGGGCCGGGGGCGGCGTGAACCACCGGGGCTCCCTGTCCGACGGCGTGCTCGTCAAGGACAACCACCTGGCCGGCCTCTCGGTGGCCGAGGCGGTGGAGCGGGCCCGCCAGCTCTGGCCCGGCCGGGCCGTGCAGGTCGAGTGCGACACCGCCGAGCAGGTGAAGGAAGCGGTGGAGGTCGGCGCCGAGCTGGTCCTGCTCGACAACATGACGCCCGAGCAGGTCGCCGCCTGCGTCGAGCTGGTCGGCGGGCGCTGCCTGGTGGAGGTGTCCGGAGGGGTGACGCTGGAGACGGTGGCGGCCTACGCCGCCGCCGGCGCCGATCTGGTCTCGGTGGGCGCCATCACCCACTCGGCGCCGGTGCTCGACATCGGCCTGGACGTCCGGCTTCGCTGAGGCGGGGGTCGATGCTGCTCGCCGTCGACGCCGGCAACACCCAGACCGTCATCGGCCTCTACGAGGGCCCCGAGCTGGTGAGCCACTGGCGCATCGCCACCAACGCGGCGCGCAGCTCCGACGAGCACGCCCTGCTCATCGGTCAGTTCCTGGGCCAGCACGGCGCCGGCTTCGACAAGGTGACGGGGATGGTGGTGTCGTCCACCGTCCCCCGCCTCACGGTGGTCCTCCAAGAGATGGCCGATCGCTACCTGGAGGCCCCGCCCGTGGTGCTGGGCCCCGGGACCCGCACCGGCATGCCGATCCTGTACGACAACCCCAAGGAGGTCGGGGCCGACCGCATCGCCAACGCCATCGGGGCCTTCGACCTCCACGGCGGCCCCACCATCGTCGTCGACTTCGGAACGGCCACGACCGTCGATGCCACCTCGGCCAAGGGCGAGTACCTCGGGGGTGCGATCCTTCCCGGCGTGGAGATCAGCCTCGACGCCCTGTTCGAGCGGGCCGCCGCCCTCTCCCGGGTGCGGCTGGTGGAGCCCAAACGGGTCATCGGTAAGAGCACCGTCGAGTCGATCCAGTCGGGGGCCATCTTCGGCTTCGCCGGGGCGGTCGACGGGCTGTGCCGGCGGTTCGAGGCCGAGCTGGGCCGGTGCACGGTGATCTCGACCGGCGGGCTGGGCGCCCTCATCTCCCCGTACTCGGAGTGCATCCAGCACCACGAGCCCTGGCTCACCCTGCACGGCCTCCGCCTGGTGTGGGAGCGGAACCTCCCGGCATGACCTCCGGCGACGTCCCCTACCGGTTCGAGCGGACCACCTCGGCGGCCGAGCTCCATCGTCGCCACGGCGGGCTCGCTCCGGGCAGCGAGACGGGCGAGGTGGCGTCGGTCGCCGGGCGGCTGATGCTGCGGCGGGTCCAGGGCAAGGTGGCGTTCGGCACGCTGGCCGACTCCAGCGGGCGGGTCCAGCTGTTCGCCCGGGTCGACGAGACGCCCCGCTTCGACGACTTCTGCGCCCTGAACCTGGGCGACTGGGTGGGGGTGAGCGGGGAGGTGGTGACCACCCGCCGGGGCGAGCTGTCGGTGCGGGTGGACGACTGGGTGGTGCTCGCCCCGACCCGGCGCCAGTTCCCCGACAAGTGGCACGGGCTGGCCGACGTCGACATGCGCTACCGCCAGCGCTACGTCGACCTCTGGGCCAGCGAGGACACCCGCCACGCCCTCCTCCTTCGCAGCGTCCTGGTGAGCCGGCTCCGCCGGTCCCTCGAGGACCGGGGGTTCGTGGAGGTGGAGACCCCCCTGCTCCACCCCGTCCCCGGGGGCGCCCTCGCCCGGCCCTTCGTCACCCACCACGAGGCCCTGGACATGGACCTCTACCTGCGCATCGCCCCCGAGCTCTACCTGAAGCGCCTGGTGGTCGGGGGGTTCGAGCGGGTGTTCGAGATCGGCCGGGTGTTCCGCAACGAGGGCATCTCGCCCCGCCACAACCCCGAGTTCACGATGCTCGAGCTGTACCAGGCCTACGCCGACTATGGCGACCTCATGGCCCTCACCGAGGAGCTGGTGGCCCAGCTGGCCGCCGATCTGTGCGGGGGCACGCGCCTCCACTACGGCGACGCCGACCTCGACGTGGCCGTCCCGTGGCGGCGCGCGACGCTCACCGAGCTGGTGGCCGAGCACACCGGCATGGAGCTCGACGTCAGCATGCCCGCGTCGGAGCTGCGGCGGGCGGCCGACGGGCTGGGGTTGGCCGTCGACGAGCGCTGGGGCCCGGGCAAGCTCCTGCTCGAGATCTACGAGAAGACCACCGAGCCCCGGCTGTGGGCGCCGGTCTTCGTCCTCGACTACCCGACCGAGGTCTCGCCGCTCGCCCGCCGCCACCGCAGCCGCCCGGGGTACGTCGAGCGGTTCGAGGCGATCGTGGCCGGCCGGGAGCTGGCCAACGCGTTCAGCGAGCTGGTCGACCCCGACGAGCAGCGGGTCCGGTTCGACGCCCAGGCGGCGGAGCGGCTGGGGGGTGACGTCGAGGCCATGGTCGTCGACGAGGACTACCTGCGGGCCCTCGAGTACGGGCTCCCCCCAACCGCCGGGCTGGGGATCGGAATCGACCGCCTGGCCATGCTCCTCGCCGACGCCGCCAACATCCGTGACGTCATCGCCTTCCCGACCCTGCGTCCGGAGCCGGAGGAGTAGGCGTCCGTCCTAGATGACTGCTGTTCTATCGCGCTGAGACGAAACTCGCTCTTCCCCCCGTGAGCGCGTGAGCGCGCCAGCAGGGGGTGCGGGGCTGGGCCCCGCTCGGGGCGAAGCCCCGATCTGAGACTGGACGGCAGGTCGGGTTTAGGCGGCGGGCTGCAGGCTGACC
>DATACM010000277.1:0-2092 GCA_036259055.1 Acidimicrobiales bacterium
CTCCGGATCGCCTCGGCCATGGCCCGCGACGAGGGCTGGCTGGCCGAGCACATGCTCATCCTGAAGGTCACCTCTCCGCAGGACGAGACCCGCTACATGGCGGCGGCGTTCCCCTCCGCCTGCGGCAAGACCAACCTGGCCATGCTCGTCCCGACGCTGCCCGGCTGGAAGGTCGAGACGGTGGGCGACGACATCTGCTGGATGAAGTTCGACGACGAGGGCCGCCTGCGGGCCATCAACCCAGAGGCCGGGTTCTTCGGAGTGGCGCCGGGCACGTCCGACTTCACCAACCCCAACGCCATGAAGACCCTCACCCGCAACTCCCTCTTCACGAACACCGCCCACACCGACGACGGCGACGTGTGGTGGGAGGGGATGACCGACGAGCCCCCCGCCCACCTCACCGACTGGAAGCGCCAGGACTGGACCCCCGACAAGGGGACGCCCGCCGCCCACCCGAACGCGCGCTTCACCGCTCCCGCCGCCCAGTGCCCGGTGATCGCCCCGGAGTGGGAGGACCCCGCCGGGGTGCCCATCTCCGCCATCCTCTTCGGCGGCCGGCGCTCGACCGTCGTGCCCCTCGTCAACGAGTCCTTCGACTGGCAGCACGGGGTGTTCCTGGGCTCGATCATGGCCTCGGAGACCACCGCCGCCCAGGCCGGGGCGGTGGGCAAGCTCCGGCGCGACCCCTTCGCCATGCTGCCGTTCTGCGGCTACAACATGGGGGACTACCTGGGCCACTGGCTGGACGTGGGCGCCGCCACCTCGCCCGACAAGCTGCCCAGGCTCTTCTACGTGAACTGGTTCCGCAAGGATGCCGACGGCAGGTGGCTGTGGCCCGGCTTCGGCGAGAACAGCCGGGTGCTGGCCTGGATCTTCGAGCGGGTCTCGGGCCGGGGCGAGGCGGTGGACACGCCGATCGGGCGGCTCCCGACGCCCGGCGCCGTCCCCACCGACGGCCTGGAGGTGTCGTCCGACGACATGGACGAGCTGCTGCGGGTGGACGTGGAGGAGTGGCGCCAGGAGATCCCCTCGATCGAGGAGCACTACGCCGCTTTGGGCGAGCGCCTGCCCGACGCCCTCCGCGACGAGCTGGTCACGCTGGAGAAGCGCCTCACCGCCGCCGGCTGATCCCGTTCTGGGCACGCTCGTCGTCATCCTGTGACCATGAGCGTGCCCAGAACACGGGAGGCGGCGCTGGCTACCATGCCCACGTCGTCGGCCAGGAGGTGAACCGCATGGCGGTCCACGCGTACGTGTTGATCCAGACCGAGGTGGGCAAGGCCGCCCAGGTGGCCGACGAGGTCTCCAAGATCGACGGCGTGGTGGCGGCCGAGGACGTCACCGGGCCCTACGACGTCATCGTGCGGGCCGAGGCCGAGTCCATGGACGACCTCGGGCGGCTGGTCGTGAGCCGGGTGCAGCTCATCGACGGGATCACCCGCACCCTCACGTGCCCGGTGGTGCACCTGTAGGCGGTCGAGATCTCCCCACCCGGCCGTGGCGGCGGGCGTGGCGGTCGAGGGCGAGCTGGACCAGGCGGTCGATCAAGGCCGGGTAGGGCAGGCCTGACGCCTCCCACATCTTCGGGTACATGGAGATGGGCGTGAACCCGGGGATGGTGTTCACCTCGTTCACCAGCAGGCCGCGACCTTCCTCCTCGTAGAAGAAGTCGACGCGGGCCATGCCCTCCGCCCGAACCGCTTGGAACGTCGCCACCGCCAGCTGCTGTACCTGGCGGGTGACGCGAGGCGGCAGGGGCGCGGGGACGAGCAGCTCGGCGCTTCCACTCTCGTACTTGTCGGTGTAGTCGTAGAACTCGCGGCTGGGCCGGATCTCGCCGGGCACCGAGGCCTCGGGCCGCAGGTCCCCCAACACGCCGCACTCGATCTCCCGCCCCCGCACCGCCTCCTCCACGATGACCCATTCGTCGTAACGCAGCGCCTCCTCCACCGCGGCCTGGAACGCCCGACCGTCACCCGCCTTCGTCACCCCTACCGACGAACCGAGGTTGGCCGGCTTCACGAACACCGGCCACCCCAGCTCCTCGTGGACCCGGTTCACCAGAGAGGCGTCGAGCTCGTGCTCCCTC
>DATACM010000278.1:0-6013 GCA_036259055.1 Acidimicrobiales bacterium
CGTCCACCTGGACGCCGGCCGCCGTTGCCAGCTTGGCGAACTCGTCGAGGACGTCCCTGGATCGGTCGATGCCGATGATGTGGCCCGCATGACGGGCCAAGGGAAGGGAGCCGGCTCCGAAGCCGACGCCGACGTCGAGGACAACGCCGCGCTCCGGGAGCGCCTCCACTGCCCGGCGGGCGGACGACGACAGATCCTGCCGGAGTGCTGACTCGGCTCGTCGCCGGAGGGGCTCCATGGGCAGTGCGTAGGGAGGCTCAGGCGCGTTGGCGAGGATGTGATCGGGAACGGTCCAGGCGTCGAGCCCCCGTCGCCAACGCTTCGAGGCCTCTCCACCCATGGCTATCGTCAGCTCGGCTCGGGCAGGGCCTGGGCCGCCACGAGCTTCCCGCCGGCGCCGCCGGTGGAAGCGAGCAGCGTTGGATCCGAGCGGTCGGCGTCGGCGGCGAGGAGGCCGATGCCGACGGCGGTGAACCATCCGCTCGTCAAGATCGCGGTGGGCGCCCACAGGGCGCTCGTGAAGGGGCTTGGTTGGAAGATCCCTGCGGCCCAGGCGACCAGCGGCCAGACGCCGAGAAGGACCCCGGCGGAACCCGCCGCCCGGCGAAAGACGGGGCCACCATGGCGGCTGTAGAGCAGACTGGCGGCCATCGACGCCATCCCGACGCCGATCACGACGAGCGCCACCAGGCCGAGCCGGAATGCCACCGCCTGGGCCCCGCGAAGGCCCGCCACCGCCACCGCCAGCGTCCCCCCGTCGCTGGCCCTCACCGCCGCCGCGTGGGCCGGAAGGACGAAGGCGGCGAAGACGAAGGCCACCGCCCACAGGACGGAGCCGACCGCCAGGGCAGCACCGCCCACCACGCTGTAGCGGTGCTCCCCCTGGCGATGGAGGCGCGCGACGAGGGCGGCCGAGCCCAGCGCCCACAGCAGGGGCCCGACCAACAGCCCGGCGTGAATCGTCGACCAGTCCCGATGGTGGCCGATGACCGCTGCCAGCCTGGTGAAGTACTCGGGGCTGTCGAAGGGCCCCAACTCCGTCGCCATGTCGGGGTGGCGGGCGCCGGCCCACACGAACACGGCGACGCCCAACAGGACGAGAACGCCGCCCAACCGCCCGAACAACACCGGCGAGCCCGTCGACTGAACCGTCGGTTGGCTCTTTCTCCTCTCCGCCCTCGGTCGCTCCGAACGCATCGCTCCTCCTCCGTTGTGGGTGCCACGCCTACGGGCAAGCCATTAACAATACTGAACGGTATCGTTTCGCTATTATCCCGTCAAGCCCCCCGGGAGGTCCTGTGACGCCCGCAGGCAACGTCGAGGCGGCGGCAAGTGGTCGGTCGGCGCGGCGGGGCCGACCCCGTAGCGAGCACGTCCGTGACTCCGTCCTGGAGGCGGCCGGAGAGCTGCTGGTGGAGCGGGGCCTGGCCGCCACGAGCGTGGACGCCATCGCCGCCCGGGCGCAGGTCAGCAAGGCCACGATCTACCGATGGTGGTCCTCGAAGGAGGAGCTGATGGTCGACGCCGTCGGGCACATGCGGGGGGAGCTTCCGCCGCCACCCTGCACCGATGACCCCCGCGCCGACCTGGTTGCCACCGTGAGCGACGGGCTCAAGCGCTTTGCCGCCTCACCAGGAGGGCGGAAGCTGTTCCCCCGGCTGCTCGACGCGTCGGTGGACAACGCCCAGGTCGCCGACGCCTGGCGGCGACAGCTCGTGCTGCCCCGGCGCCGGCAGCTCGCCGACATCTTGGAGCGGGCCATCGAACGAGGCGATCTCCCGTCCGACGCCGATGTCGAGCTGGCCCTCGACCTCCTCGTGGCTCCGATCGTCTATCGCCTGCACGTCACGGGCGCGCCCACTTCTCACGCCACGGCCAAGCGTCTCGTCCACATCGTCTGGGCGGGCTTGGCGGCCGGCGACAACCCGTCGCCCGGGCGCGGCCGGACCGGGCGGTGACGAGCGGGGGCCGCTCCGCCGGCGACAGGCGACCTGCCCTCCCCCCGCACGGAGTTTGGCGTGGCTAGCCTTCGATCCGGACATGGATTCCCAGCCCTCCGCACCTCCCGTGGTGACGGTGGTCGTGGCGACGGAGCAGGGGGACTGGTTCGAGGAGACGCTGGCCGCCGTGGGCGCCCAGGACTACCCGAACCAGTCGGTACTCGTGGTCGACGGCGGCGGCGGCGACCCTGCGCCCCGAGTGGCAGCAGTCCTCCCTGACGCCTACCTCCGCCGCCCCGGCAACGGGAGCGACTTCGCCGCCCTCGCCAACGACGCCCTCGAGACGGTGCAGGGGGCCGCCTTCTTGGTCTTCTGCCACGACGACGTGGCCCCCGAGCCCGACGCCGTCCGGCTCATGGTGGAAGAGGCCCTGCGGTCGAACGCCGGGATCGTGGGCCCCAAGCTGGTCGACTGGGACGACCCCAAGCGCCTCCTCGACGTGGGCCTGGCGGTGGACAAGACGGGGGCGTCCCGGCCCCTCGTCGACCGGGGAGAGCTCGACCAGGAGCAGCACGACGGCGTGCGCGACGTGTTCGCCGTCTCCAGCGCCTGCATGCTCGCTCGCAGCGACTTGTTCTTCACGCTCGGCGGGTTCGACCCGGCCATGGGCGACCACGGCGCCGACGTCGACCTGTGCTGGCGGGCCCAGGTGGCGGGCGCCCGGGTGATGGTCGCCCCCGGCGCCCGAGCCCGCCACAAGGAAGGTGGGCGGGAGGCGACCGTCGACCGCCACAGCGTGCGGCTGGCCGCCCGCCACCGCCTGCGATCGGTGCTCAAGAACTACTCGGTCCTGCACCTCCTGCGCGTCCTCCCCCAGGCCGCCCTGGTCACTGTGATCGAGGCGGTCCTCGCCGTCTCCTCCCGCCACTACTCCCGAGCCCGGGCGCTGCTCGGCGCCTGGCCCTGGAACCTGCGCCGCCTGGGCGACCTGCGCCTCCTGCGCCGGACGGTGCGGGCCAGCCGGGCCGTGCCCGACAGCGAGGTCCGTCGCCTCCAGGTTCGCGGCAGCGTGCGCATGTCCGCCTACCTACGCCGCCAGCTCCACGCCGAGGACCGCGCCCGCGCCCTGGTCACCGCCGGCCAGGAGCTGGTCGGGCGGGTCGGCAAGGGCCCGGCCCAGGCAGCCGCCGGACTGCTCCTCCTCCTGGTGCTGGCGTTCCTGGTGGGGAGCCGCCAGATCCTGGGCGGGCGGCTGCCGGCAGTGGGCCAGTTCGCCCCGCTGCCCGGCGCCCGGACGCTCCTGAGCCACTACCTGCACGGCTGGCGCAACACCGGAATGGGGGCGGCGGCCTCCTCTCCCCCCGCCTTCGCCTTCCTCGGTCTGGGCGGCATCCTGCTGCTGGGAAAGGTCGCCCTTCTCCAGAAGCTCCTCGTCATCGCCGCCTGGCCGGTGGCGGCGGTCGGTGCCTGGCGGCTCGGACGGCCGCTGCAGTCGGGCCTCGGCCGTCTGGTCCTGGTCGTGACCTACCTCGCCGTTCCCCTCTCGTACAACTCCCTGGCGCGGGGCCGCTGGGACGGGCTGCTCGTCTACGCCGCCGCCCCCTGGCTGTTCCTACGGATCGCCCGGCTCGCCGGGCTGCACCCCTACCGGCGGCACGAGGACGATCAGCCGGGAGCAGAAGACACCTTCCGGGAGGACGCCGAGGAGCGGCCGTTCGAGTGGCGGCTCGCCGTCATCGGGCTGGCGGTCGGGCTCGCCCTGGTCGGCGCGCTGGCGCCGGCCGTCGTCGTGGCGGTGCTGCTGATGAGCGCCGGCGTGCTCGCCGGGAGCCTGCTCACCGGCGACGCTCGTGCCGCCGCCCGGGGGCTGGCCGCGACGGCGACCGCCGCCGGCGGAGCCGTCCTGCTGCTGGCCCCTTGGAGCCTCGAGGTGCTGCTGGGCGGCGGCTTCGAGACGATCACGGGCGTCGCCCCCTCGCCGGCCGACGCTCCGGGTCTGGGGGCGCTGCTGCGCTTCCAGGTCGGCCCCCTGGGCGCCCCGCCGTTGGGGTGGGCGTTCCTCGTGGCCGCGCTCCTTCCGCTGGTGCTTGGCCAGGGATGGAGGCTCGACTGGGCGGTCCGCTGCTGGGCGGTGGTCCTGCTCTCGGTCGGCGTCGCCTGGGCCGGCGGGCGCAACTGGTTCCCGGTCCGCGCCCAGGCGGCCGACGTCCTCCTCGCCCCCGCCGCCGTCGGGCTGGCCCTCGCCGCTGCGCTCGGGGCGGCCGCCTTCGAGGGGGACCTGTCCCGCTACCGCTTCGGCTGGCGCCAGGTGGCCTCGGTGGTCGCCGGTGCGGCGATCACCGTTGCTGCCCTCCCGGTGCTCATCGGCGCCGCCAACGGGCGTTGGCGGCTGCCCTCGACCGAGCTGGCCCGGTCGCTGGCGTGGATGTCCCCCACCCGGTCGGACGGCAGCTTCCGGGTGCTGTGGCTGGGCGATCCGGAGGTCCTCCCCCTGGGAACGTGGAACCTGGGCGACGGCGCCGCCTACGGCACCTCGCGGGACGGGATGCCCGTGACCACCGACCTCCTGCCCGGTGCTCCATCGGCGTCCACCCGCCGGATCGTGGCCGCCCTCGGCGAGGCGCAGCGGGGTGACACCGCCCGGCTGGGGCGGCTGCTGGCCCCCATGGCCGTGCGGTACCTGGTCCTGCCCCGCCAGCTCTCGGCCGGGGACCGCCGGGGCACGCAGCGGCCGCCGCCGGCCGCCCTCGCCGGTGCCCTCCAGTCGCAGCTCGACCTCCGCCTCCTGCCGTCCGACCCGGCCGCCGTCGTCTACGAGAACACTGCCTGGGGGCCCGCTCGAGCCCTCCGCCCGGCCGACGACCCAGTGGCGGCCGGTCTCGGCACCGACGGGGCCGACCTGAGAGGTGGGCGCCCGGTGCTCGAGGGCGTCGGGCCGGTCCAGTACGCCGGTGACCTGCCGTCCGCCGGCCGCGTGCTCGTCTCGGAGGCTCCGTCGTCGCGCTGGGAGCTCACCGTCGGCGGGCGAGAAGCGTCGAGGGAGACGGCATACGGCGTGGCCAACGCCTACACCACCAGCGAGGCGGGGAGCGGCGTGCTCCGGTACCGCACGCCCCTCTGGCGCTACGCCGCCCTCCTCGTGCAGGTCCTGCTGTGGGTGGGCGCGGTGCGGGCGATCGTCGGCGTACGACGTCGGGCGGGCCGGGGTGGTCGGTCGCGGTGAGCGCGTCCCGCCGGGTGCCGGTCGTCGCCGCCATCCTCGCCGTCCTGGTGCTCGGCGGGCTGGTCGACCGCGGGGACCCGCCGGCGCCGAGCGCGACGACGCTGCCACCGGTGCCCATGGCGGCCGCCCCCGACGCCCGCTCGTCGGCGTGGTACTGCACCGCGGCGACGGCGGCGAGGGACGGGGTCGCCGACGGCCAGATCCTGCTCTTCAACGCCGGCCGACGCCCGCTGCGGGGAACGGTCACCGTCTATCCGAACCAGGGGCAGCTGCGCCGCACCGACGTCGAGGTGGCCCCGGCCAGCCGCAGAGCCGTCCGCCTCGCCGATGTCGCCTCGGCGCCTTACGCCTCGGCGCTGGTGGAGCTCGACGGCGGCGAGGCGGTGGTGGAGCTGGCGGCAACGGGCGCCCTCGGCGACGCGGTGACTCCGTGCGCCACCGCCGCCTCTCCCCACTGGTACTTCGCCGACGGGGTGACCACCAGGGACGCCACCGAGCTCCTGCTCCTCTTCAACCCGTTCCCCGACGACGCCGTGCTCGACCTGGTGTTCGGCACCGAGGAGGGCCAGGTCACGCCGCAGGCGCTCACCGGGCTGTCGGTGCGGGGCGAGGCGATGGCGGTGGTGAACGTCGGCGAGTTCGTGCAGCGCCGGGAGCAGGTGACCGCCGCCGTCACCGCCCGCACCGGGCGGGTGGTGGTCTCCCGGCTCCAGTCCTTCGACGGGTCCGCCGGCCGCAGGGGGATGTCGCTCGCCCTCGGCGCGGCGGCCGTCGGCCAGCAGTGGTACCTCCCCGAGGGCCTGGTGACCGACGGGCTGACGCAGCGCTACCACGTCTTCAACCCGGGCAC
>DATACM010000279.1:0-13852 GCA_036259055.1 Acidimicrobiales bacterium
ACGAGGTACCAGTGGCCGAGGAGCATGGCGTCGGTCACCGCCCCCAGGAATGCGGCGCCCGCAAGGGTGCGGACCACCGCCAAGGTGGCAGGACCGCCGGCGTCCAGTGCTGCTGCCACCAGGCCGACAGCCCCGATCACCGGCGCGACCAGGTCCAGAGTGGGTGGGAACTCAGGCCCCGGCGGCGGGCTCACGGTGGTGTCGGGCTCGGCATGAGGGCGATCGCCACCGGACACCATGGCCGCCACCCGGGCCGAGCGGCGCTCCCGCCGTTCCCGCTCGCCGGCCACGCCGACCTTGCGGCGGGCCACCGAGACGGCCAGGGCCACCGCGGCGGCGACCGCCACCAGCGCCGCGCACAGGTCCCGGACCAGCACGGGCTCGGTCAGCTGACCGGCGACCACCGCCCCGACAGCTATGACCCCGAACACCGACCGCAGGAGCCAGCCGTAGCCGATGCCGACCTGGCGGCGGCGGGTGGTGACCCAGAGGAAGAGCAGCCCGCCGGTGGCCCACTGCAGGAGCACAGTGGCGGCGTCGAGGCGGATCACCGGCCGAGTCTCCCATGGGCCTCCGTCCGACCGGCACTCAAGGCGTGACACCGGGGGGCCGACACAACAGGTACGTGGACGCCCGTCTCGCCGACAGGAGGAGGGAGCGTGCAGGACTTCCTGGGAGTTGCAGCGTTCGTGGTGGCGGCGGGCGGTGTCCTCGTCGTTCTTTCCGTGCTGCTGGGCCCGTTCGTGCGCCGCCAGGTCGTGGTCCTGCGACTGCGCCGGGGGCTCCACCAGATCGAAGACGTGCTGGCCGGCTGGCAGCAGGACCTCAGCGACGGCCGGCGCTCTCCCTACGACACGATCTGACGCAGCTCAGCGCTCGACCACGGCCAGGCCGTGGTCGACGTGGTTGAGGGGCTCCGGCCCGGCGGCGGTGGCCACGACGATGTCCTCAATCCGGGCGCCCCACCGGCCGGGAAGGTAGATCCCCGGCTCGACCGAGAAGGCGTGCCCGGCCTCCAAAGGCTGGCAGTTCCCGCCCACCAGGTACGGGTCCTCGTGCTCCTCCAGGCCGATGCCGTGGCCGGTGCGGTGGACGAACCACGGCCCGTACCCGCCGTCGGCGATGAGCCGCCGGGCCACCCCGTCGACGTCCTCGCAGGGCGTGCCCACCACGGCGGCGTCGACGGCGGCCGCCTGGGCCGTCTGCAGGACGGCGTAGAGGTCCCGGAAGTCGGCCGGGGGCGGTCCGGTGAAGACGGTGCGAGTGATGTCGGAGCAGTAGTCGTCGAGCGTGCCGCCGAAGTCGCAGACGACCGCCTCGCCCCGCCCGATCACCCGCTCGCCGGCGTCGTGGTGCGGACTGGCCGAGTTGGGCCCGCCGCCGACGATGGCGAAGTTCACCTTCTCGTGGCCCTCGCTCAGCAGGCGCTCGCCCAGCTCGTGGGAGACAGCCGCCTCGGTGCGGCCGACCAGCGGGATCTCGCCGCCCACCAGGGCGGCCGCCACCCGGTCGGCCGCCGTCGCCGCCCGCCGGAGGGAGGCCACCTCGGACGGGTCCTTCACCGCCCGCAGAGGGGCGGTCACCACCGACGCCGGCTGCCACCGGGTCTCGGGCAGCCGGGCCTGCAGGGCGAGGAGCGAGGTTGCCCACATCCGGTCGGACACCGCCAAGGACCGCCGGCGCCCCACCAGGGCGGCGACGATGGCCACCGGGTCGTCGGTCTCCTCCCAAGCCCGCACGGTGAACAGCTCCGGACGGGGGTCCACCCGCGGCTCCTCCAGTCGGGGCACGACGAGGACGGCCTCGCCCTCGGCGGGCACGACCAGGCAGGTCAAGCGCTCCAAAGGCATGGCCGTGTACCCGCTCAGCCAGGGCAGGTCGGCGCCCACGGAGAGGAGCACGGCGTCGATCTCCACCTCGGCCATACGGGCGCGCACCCGGTCCCAGCGCTCGGCGGAGGCGGAGGGAGCGGCGGCGGCCATGCCCTCGGGAGCATACGGTGGTGGCGGCGGTCCGTATCATGGTGCCGCTCCGAAAGGAGGGGTGGACATGGATCTGTTGGCCGGAGCGGTCTGCGTGATGTGCTCCCGAGGCGTGCACTGGGAGGCCGGCCGGGTCGCCTGCGACGGCTGCGACCTGCCCACCGACTGCTGCCTGTGCGACCCCGTGCCGCTGCAGAGCAGCTCTCGGCCGTCGAAGCCCGGCCGCTGACGCCCGGCGTCCCGGGCCGACAGGGCGGCTGCCGGTGAGCCCTGCCGTCGACCCCGACCTCGACCGCTACGCCACCGAGCACTCCACCCCCGAGCCCGACCTGCTGCGGGAGGTGGCCGCCGCCACCCGGGAGTCCCTCGACGCGCCGCAGATGATGGTCGGTCCCCTGGAAGGCCGGTTCCTCGAGATGGTGGTCCACCTCTCCCAGCCCCGCCTGGTGCTGGAGATCGGGACGTTCAGCGGCTACTCCGCCCTCTCGATGGCTCCCGCCCTGCCGTCCGGCAGCCGCATCGTCACCTGCGAGATCGACCCCAAGGCCGCCGAGCTGGCCCGGGCCCATATCCAGGCCAGCCCGTGGGCCGACCGCATCGAGCTCCGGGAGGGGCCGGCCCTGGCCACGCTGGCCCAGCTGGAAGGCCCCTTCGACCTGGTGTTCGTCGACGCCGACAAGGTCGAGTACCGCGACTACTACGAGGCGGTGCTGCCGCTCCTCTCCGACCGCGGGGTCATCGCGGTGGACAACGTCCTGTGGGGCGGCCGGGTGCTCGACCCCGACGACCAGCGTGACGACACACAGGCGATCGCCGCCTTCAACGACTTCGTCGCCTCCGACCCCAGGGTCGTGGCGGTGATGCTCACCATCCGCGACGGCGTGACCCTCATCCGCCGGCGGTAGAGGTTCTGTGGAGGTTTGACCACTGTATGGGTGGTCAACCCTCCAGAGAAGCGACCGCCGCCTCCCTTGCGTGGTAGCTCGAGCGGGTGAGCGGCGAGGCCTGGACGTGGGCGAAGCCCATGGTCCGCCCGGCGGCGGCCAGGGCGTCGAACTCCTCGGGTCTCCACCAGCGGGCCACGGGAAGGTGGCGGGCCGTCGGGCGCAGGTACTGGCCGAGGGTGAGGATCTCGACGCCGACCCCACGCAGGTCGGCCATGGCGCCCAGCACCTCTTCCTCGGTCTCGCCCATGCCCAGGATGACCCCCGACTTGGTGGTGAGCCCGGCCGCCCGCGCGCGGGCGAGCACGGCCAAGCTGCGGGCGTACGACGCCTGGGGGCGCACCGCCCGCTGGAGGCGGGCCACCGTCTCCAGGTTGTGGTTGAGGACGTCGGGGCGGGCGTCGAACACCGTGGACAGGGCGTCGGGCTCGCCCCGGAAGTCGGGGACGAGCACCTCGACCGCGGTGCCCGGGCAGCGGGCCCGCACGGCGCCAATGGTGGCGGCGAACCCCGCCGCCCCCCCGTCAGGAAGGTCGTCCCGCGCCACCGCGGTCACGACCGCATGGGCGAGCCCCATGCGGGCCACCGCCTCGGCGACGTGCTCGGGCTCGCCCGGGTCGGGCGCATCGGGGCGGCGGGTGTCGACGAGGCAGAAGCCGCAGGCTCGGGTGCAGCGCTCCCCGTTGATCATGAAGGTGGCGGTGCCGTCGGCCCAGCACTCGAAGATGTTGGGGCACCCTGCCTCCTCGCACACCGTCACCAGGTCGAGCGAGCGCATGGTGGAGCGCACCTGGCGGTAGCGGGGACCGAGGTCGGCCTTCACTCGCAGCCACGGCGGTTTGCGCTCGTCGACGGCGAGGCCGGCCGACGGATCGACCCCCGCCTCGGCCAGCCGCCCCAGCAGGCGGACAGGGACAGCGCCGCCCCCTCGGGAGAAGGCGGAGAGGTCCTCGGGCCGGACGTGCCAGCCCACGTCCTGGCGCTCGACCGCGTGCCCCCACTGCTCGGCGGCCCGAGCCACGACGGCGTCGACCACCTCGCGCATCGACACCCGTACGCCCTCGGCCGCCAGGGACGTCACCCCCTTGTCGGGGATCCCGCACGGGACGATGTGGTCGAAGAAGGCCAGGTCGGGGTCGATGTTCAACGCGAAGCCGTGCATGGTGCGCCCCCGGCTGCGGCGGACGCCGATCGCGCAGACCTTGCGGGGGTCCGGACCGCCGGGTGCCACCCACACGCCCGGGTAGCCGTCGAGGCGGCCGACGCCGGCCAGCCCCAGGTCGCGGCACACCTCTATGACGACCTGCTCCACCGAGCGCACGTACGCCGGCGTGGCGCCTGGCCGGTTCGGAACGGAGAGGACCGGGTAACCGACCAGCTGGCCGGGCCCGTGGTACGTGACGTCGCCGCCGCGGTTGGTGGGCACCAGCTCGGCCCCGACCGACGCCGGCGGCACGAGCACGTGCTCGGGCGAGGCCCGCAGGCCCATGGTGTAGACGTGTGGGTGCTCGAGGAGGAGCAGGTGGTCGCCGGTGCCCCGCTCGAACAGCGCCTGCTGGACGGCGTGGGCGTCCTGGAACCGGACCCGGCCGAGCCACCGGACCCGCAGCATCCCTAGAGCTCCTGGGACCAGTCGCGCGTCTCGAGGATCTCCTTGCACCGGCCGAGGAAGGCGGCGGCGTAGGCGCCGTCGAACGCCCGGTGGTCGAAGGAAAGGGCGAGGTTGCCGACGTGGTGGATGGCGACCGCGTCCGACCCGTCGGGCAGCTCGACGGCGACGGGCCGCTTGCGCACGCCGTCGGTCGACAGGATTGCCACCTGGGGCTGGTTGATGACCGGGGCGGTGATGAACGTGCCGAACGGGCCAGGGTTGGTGATGGTGAAGGTGCCGCCGGAGATGTCGTCGGCGGTGAGCTCCCGGGACCGAGCCCGGCGGGCGAGGTCGGCGATGGCCCGGGCGATGGCCACGAGGCGCCGGCTGTCGGCGTCGTGGATGACGGGGACGATGAGCCCCTCGAAGTTGAGATCGACGGCGACGCCGAGGTGCACGGGGCGGTGCACGATCAGCTCGTTGTCGCCCACCGACGCGTTGACGTGGGGGAAGTCCTCGATGGCGTCGACGACCGCTCGGGCCACGAACGGGAGGTAGGTGAGGGAGAAGCCCTCCTTGGCCTTGAACTCCTCCTTGTTCGCCCGGCGCACCCGCTCGACCGCCTCGAAGTCGACCTCGGTGGCGGTGAGGACGTGGGCCGACGTGGCCTGGGAGCGGATCATGTGCTCGGCCGTGCGCCGGCGGATGTTGGAGAACGGGACGACCTCGTCGTCGGCTTGCGAACGCGGCGCGCCGGCCGCCGCCGGCTTGGACCGGGCCGCCGGCCGCTCCTTCTCCGGTTCGGGCTCGGGCGCCCGTTTGGGCGCCGCCGGCGCCCGCTTGGCTGTCGCCGCCCCCTTGTCGATGAAGGCGAGCACGTCGGCCCTGGTGATCCGCCCCTGCTGGCCGGTGCCCTCGATCTCGCTGGGGTCCAGGTCGTGCTCGCGGATCAGCCTCCGCACCACCGGAGAGAGCACGCGGCTGCCGCTACGGGGAGCGGCCTCCGCCTCGCGCTCCCCGTCCGGAGACCGCTGCGGCTGCCGGGCGGGTGCCGACGACCCGTCGCCGTCGTCCGCCTCCTCGGCGCTGTCGGCCTCGGCCTCGGCGCGTGGCGGTCGGGTGCCCTCGTCGCCCTCCATCTCGGGCTGGTCGGCGTCGGCCGAGCTGTCGGGAGGCTCGGCCTCGTCCTCGTCCCGGTCGGCCGTGGCCGCCTCGGCGCCCTCGTCCTCGGCCGCCTCGTCCTCGGCCGCCTCCTCCTCGGCTGCCTCGGCCGCCTCCTTCTCGGCGTCCTCGTCCGCCCCCGCGTCGGCCTTGTCCTCGGGCTCGGCCTGGCCGCCCTCGTCCTCCTTGGCCCCGTCACCTTCACCCGGTGGCTGGTCGGAGATGACGGCCAGCTTGGCGCCGACGTCGACCGTCTCGCCCTCCTCGACGAGGATCTCGGCCAGGTAGCCCGAGCTGGTCGACGGCACCTCGGAGTCGACCTTGTCGGTCGACACCTCGAAGAGCGTCTCGTCCTCGGAGACCTTGTCGCCGACCTTCTTGAACCACTTGATGATCGTGCCCTCGGTGACGGTCTCGCCGAGCTGCGGCATGGTGATGTCGGCCATCAGCCGTGGAGCCCCCTTCCGGTGAGGGACAGGACGGTCTCGCCGAACGTCTCGGACAGGGTCGGGTGGGGGTGGACGTACTGGGAGATCTCCTCCGGGGTCGCCTCCCAGTTCACCGACAGCCACCCCTCGGCGATCAGCTCGGTGACCGTCGGCCCCACCATGTGGACGCCGAGGAGGCGGCCCGCCTTCCCGTCGGGCTGCTTCTCGGCCACGACCTTCACCAGGCCCTCGGGCTCGCCCACGATGAGAGCCCGGCTGTTGGCCGAGAAGCGGTGCTTCGACACCACCACGTCGAGCCCGGCGTCGCGGGCGGCCTGCTCGGTCAGGCCGGCGAAGGCGACCTCGGGGAAGCAGTAGATGCACCAGGGCACCTTCTGGTTGTCGACGGGGACCGGGTCCTCGCCGAGCATGTCCTTCACGGCCACGATCGCTTCGGCGAACCCCACGTGGGCCAGCTGCGGCGTGGCCACCAGGTCGCCGAGGGCGTAGACGCCCTCCTCGCCGGTGCGGAGGTGGTCGTCGACGACGACGAACCCCCTGTCGTCGACGGCGACGTCGGTTCCCTCGAGCCCCAGGGTGTCCGACAACGGGCGCCGGCCCACCGACATCACGACCATCTCGACGGTGACCGACTCGTCGTCGCCGAAGTGCACGGTGGTGCGATCGCCGTCCGGCGTGTGCGACTTCACGGACACGTCGGTGCGCACGTCGATCCCCCGCTTCTCGAACGAGCGGGCGAGCACGCTCACCACGTCCCGGTCGCAGCCGGGGAGCAGCTTGGGAAGGGCCTCGAGGATCGTCACCCGGGTGCCCAGGTCGCTCATCATCGAGGCGAACTCGCAGCCGATGGCGCCTCCCCCGATGACGGCCGCCGACTCGGGGAGGCGCTCCAGGTCGAGCACCTCGTCGGACGTGAGGACGTAGCGCCCGTCCACGTCGAAGCCGGGAAGGGTGCGGGGCACGGAGCCGCTGGCGAGGACCACGTGCCGGCCCACCAGCTCGGTGCCGTCGTCGACCAGCACCTTGCGGTCGGGACGGAGGACACCGGTGCCCTTGAGGATCTTCACCTTGCGCTGCTTGAGGAGCGACTGCAGGCCCTTGCACAGCTGGTCGACGACGCGCTGCTTGCGCTGCTGCGACGTGGCGAAGTCGACCGACGGTTGGTCGACCTGGACGCCGAACTCCCGCGCCGCGCCGACGGTGCGGAAGACGGTGGCCGTCTCCAGGAACTGCTTGGCCGGGATGCACCCCCGGTGGAGGCACGTCCCGCCGACCTTGTCCCGCTCGACGACCGCCACCGACATCCCCGCCGCCCCGGCGTAGAGGGCGGCGGCGTAGCCCCCCGGGCCGCCGCCGATCACCACCAGGTCGAACTCGTCGGCCGTCTCCACGAGCCAAGACTACTGAGGGCCGGACCGCTGCAGGCTCAACGGGTGGCCAGGGTCACCTGGATGGCGAAGGCCACGAGGATCACCAGACCGCACAGGAGGGCGGCCACGATCAGCTTGCGCGTGCTCAGAATGCCCCCTGGTGAGCTGCGCTCGGCTCGCCATGAGGGGCCGCCGGCACCTGCGGGTGGCGGGCGTGAGGTAGGTGCCGGCGCCCCCCCTCGCCGTGCTCGCTCACTCGGGATCCCGGGGGAGCGGCCGGCGTCCGGCGATGCCGTCCTCCGGGCGGTGCCACCAGCCCAGGTCGTCCTCGCCCAGGCGCCAGCAGAGGTAGTACACGACGCCATCCTCCCCCTGGGCGTGGAAGTCCACCAGGCCGGCGGTGGCGTCTCGCAGGATGATGTCCCCGGCGGTCAGCTCCTCGTAGGCCTCCTGGGCGTCGACGATGGGCGACCGCTGGCCGTTGACCGACGGCGCCGACCCGGCCCGCACGAGGGCGGCGTGGCGGATGACACCCACCAGCTCGCGCAGCCGGGGCAGGTAGGCCCGGGCCTCCTCGACCGTCCAGTAGCGCACGGGACAACCGTAGGACGGAGGTATGGTGAAGGTGACGCAGGGGAGCTCGGGGCGCCGGGCTGAGAGGCGGACACGACCGGTCCGCGACCCTTCTGGATGACCGGGCTGGTAATGCAGCCGAAGGGAGCGTTCGATGCAACAGCCGGCTGACGCCGACCACGACCACCTGGTGATCGCCGGGCGCCCGTTCCGGTCACGCCTGTTCCTGGGCACCGGGAAGTTCCCCTCCAACGCCTCGCTGGCGGCGGCGATCGCCGCGTCGGGCACCGAGATGGTGACGGTGGCCCTGCGCCGCGTCGACCCGACGGCGAGCGAGGACATCCTCGACGCCCTGCCCCCGGAGGGCGTCCTCTTGCTCACCAACACGAGCGGGGCGGACGACGCCGAGGAGGCGGTGCGCCTGGCTCGCCTGGCCCGCGCCGCCGGGCTGCCCACGTGGATCAAGCTGGAGATCACGCCCGAGCCGCGGTACCTGCTCCCCGACCCCGTCGAGACGCTGAAGGCAGCCGAGGTGCTGTGCGCCGACGGGTTCACCGTCCTGCCCTACGTGAACGCCGACCCCGTGCTGTGCAAGCGGCTCGAGGAGGTCGGCTGCGCCACGGTGATGCCCCTCGGGTCGTGGATCGGCTCGAACCAGGGCCTGCGCACCCGGGCGGCCCTGGAGATCATCATCGAGCAGTCCTTGGTGCCGGTGGTGGTGGACGCCGGCATCGGCGCGCCCTCCCAGGCGGCCGAGGCCATGGAGCTGGGCGCCGACGCGGTGCTCGTCAACACCGCCATCGGCACGGCCGGCGACCCGGCGGCCATGGCCGCCGCCTTCCGCCTCGCGGTGGAGGCCGGGCGCCGGGGCTTCCTGGCCGGGCTGCCGGGGCCGGCGCGGGCGGCGGCGGCGTCCTCGCCGCTGACGGGCTTCCTGTCCTAGGCAGCGGGCCCGTGGCGACCGTCCCCGTCATCCTCGAGCCCCGAGCGGAGGAGCTGCCGCCCGAGTCAGCCGCCGCCGACGTGATGGCGTTCCTCGACGGCGGCCTCGACCGGCTCCTCGAGCGGGCGGGCGGGGCGACGGCGGCGGACGTCGACCGGTCGGTGCGCGCCTCCCGGCGGGGCCTCGACGATCTCGCCGTGCTGCTGTCGGCGCCCGCCGCCGACCGCCTGGAGGACCTGGCCGCCGCCGCCCACGAGCTGACGGTGCGCCGCTTCGGCCGGGTGGTGCGGCTGTTCGCCCCTCTGTACCTGTCCAACGTGTGCGCCTCCACCTGCACGTACTGCGGCTTCTCGGCCGAGAACGAGATCGCCCGGCGGACGCTGTCGGTGGACGAGGTCGGGGCCGAGGCCCGCGCCCTGCGCCACAGGGGGTTCCGCCACCTGTTGCTCGTGTCGGGGGAGCACGCCCGCATCGTGTCGAAGGACTACCTGGTCGAGTGCGTCCGGGCGGTCGCCGCCGAGGTCCCCTCGGTGTCCGTCGAGGTCCAGGTCTGGGACACGCCGACCTACCGCCGCCTGGTCGACGCCGGCTGCGAGGGCCTGGTGGTGTACCAGGAGACCTACGACCGGAGGACCTACGCGGCCACGCACCTGCGGGGGAAGAAGCGGAACTACCCGTGGCGCCTGGCCGCGCCCGACCGGGGAGCGGCGGCGGGCATGCGCCATCTCGGGGTGGGTGCCCTCCTCGGCCTGCACGACGACTGGCGGGCCGACGCCCTGACGGTGGGGGCCCACGCCCAGGCGCTGGTGCGCCGTTGGTGGCGCTGCCAGGTGACGGTGTCCCTGCCCCGGCTGCGACCGGCCGCCGGCGGCTTCGAGCCCGCCCGCCCGGTGGACGATCGGGAGCTGGTCCAGCTGGTGTGCGCCCTGCGCCTCGTGCTGCCCGATGTCGGCCTCTCGTTGTCCACCCGCGAGTCGCCGGAGATGCGGGACGGCCTGGCCCGGCTGGGGGTCACCCAGATGTCGGCGGGGTCCCACACCGAGCCGGGCGGGTACGCGGCGGAGAGCGAGGCCGAGCCCCAGTTCGAGATCAGCGACACCCGCTCGCCCGCCGAGGTCGCCTCCGCCCTGCGCCGGGCCGGCTACGACCCGGTGTGGATGGACACCATCGGCCCACGGAGGGGCTGAGCCCGACTGGGCACGCTCATCGTCGCCATGTAGCGATGAGCGGGCCCAGAACGAGCGAGGCAGCCGGGAACTGGCCGGGCTCGGCGGTCGTCCAACCCTGCGATCGGGCGACGAGCGCCCGTCGGCAGGGAGGTTCGGTCGATGCGAAGGGTCCTGGTGCCGGTGGCGGTGGTAGTGGCGGTCGTGCTCGGAGCGGGGCCGGCCCTCGCGTGCGGAGGGCTGATCGGCCCGAACGGCACGGTCACCCTCGTCAAGACGACGACGCTGGCCGCCTACCACGACGGGGTCGAGCACTACGTCACGTCGTTCCGCTTCGCCGGGCCCGGCGGGGCCTTCGGGTCGATCGTGCCCCTGCCCGGCGTGCCCACCGCGGTCGAGCGGGGCGGGAAGTGGACGCTGCAGCGGCTCGTGCGGGAGGTGGCGCCCAAGCCGGCCCGTGCCCGCGACGGTGTGGTCGAGCTGGCGGCCGAGGCCGCCGCCCCGGCCGAGGTCCTGCTCGAGACCAGGGTCGACGCCCTCGACCTGACCGTGTTGAGGGGCGGCGGCGCGTCGGTCGGCGAGTGGGCGGCGCAGAACGGATTCAACCTCTCGCCCGACGCCCCCGAGGTCCTCGACTTCTACGCCAGCCGCAGTCCCATCTTCCTGGCCGCCCGCTTCGACGCCGACAGCGCCCGCGAGCGGGGGTTGACCCTCGGCGACGGCATCCCCATCCACCTGACCATCCCCACGTCGAACCCCTGGGTCCCCCTGCGGATCCTGGGGCTGGGACGCCAGACGAACGAGCGGGTCGACGCCGACGTGTTCCTCCTGACCGACCGGCGCCCTGCCCTCCTCCCCGGCGACGGCGCGCCCGGGCTGGCGCTGGTGCGCCAGGAGCGGGCGTCGGAGCAGCTCCTGGGCGACCTGCGCTCGGACGACGGCATGGGGTGGGTGCCGGAGGGAATGTGGCTGTCGTACCTGAGGGTGGCGGCCTCGCCCGACGACCTGACCTACGACCTGGCCGTCGACGTCTCCGGCGCCGACCGGCCGTCGTCGGTGGCGGCCGGCCTCCCGGAGGCGGCGGCGCCTCTCGGCCAGGGCGGCGGCGACGACGGCGGTGGAGGCTCGGGCCTGGTCCTGGGGCTGGCGCTGGCCGGGGTCGGCGTCCTGGTGATCGGCGCCGCCGGCGTCGTGCTCGTGCGTCGGGGGGACGCCGCATGAGGCAGGCCGCCGCGCTGGTGATGTTGGCGGCGCTCGTGACCGCGTGCGCGGCGGCCACCACCGGCGCCCCGCCGTCCCCCTCGGCGCCGGAGGACCGCACGGTGACGCTCGACGTGCGGTACTCGCGGTTCTCGCCGGCCGAGCTCGAGGTCAGGGCGGGCACCACCGTGCGGTTCGTGGTCCGCAACGCCGACCCGATCGCCCACGAGCTCATCGTCGGCGACCAGAGCGTGCAGGACCGGCACGAGCGCGGTACCGAGGCCCACCACGGCGATGTCCCCGGCGAGGTATCGGTGCCCGCCGGTGGCACCGCCGTCACCACCTACACGTTCTCCCGCCCCGGCCGGGTCCTGCTCGGCTGCCACCTGCCCGGCCACTGGGACTACGGCATGCGGGGCGTGGTCAGCGTGCGCTAGCGCCAGCCGTCGACCACCGCCACGAGGTCGGGTAGACGCTCGATGACGGCGTCGGGCTCGACGTCGTGGGGCTCGACGAAGGGGTTGGGGCGCAAGACGGCGCGCAGGCCCGCCTGCTGGGCGCCGTGGACGTCGTCCCACGGTCGGTCCCCGACGAAGACCGCCCGCGCCGGGTCGCTGACGTCCAGCGCCTCGAGGGCGGCGACGAAGGCGTCGGCGTGGGGCTTCTGATACGCCATCTCGCTCGTGTAGAGGCGGGCGTCGATCAGCTGGGCGAGCCCGTCCCGCTCGAGGAAGCGCTCGTGGAACGCCCGGGGCCAGTGGGTGTTGGAGAGCAGGCCGGTGCGCAGCCCCCGCTCCCGGAGGGCGGCCAGCGTGGGAGCGGCCTCGGGGTCGTGGCGGATGTGCTCGGTCCAGGCGTCGAGGTGGTGGACGGCGGCCTCCTCCAGGAGGGCCTCGGCCACGTCGAGCCCGAGCTCCCGGGTGGCGGCGGCCACGAGGTCGGCGAGGGTGGCGCTGCGCTGGTGGCTGGACGTGGTCGCCCAGAAGGCGGCCTCCACCGCCACCAGCCGCTCGGTGAGCTCGTCCTCCCGCTCGGGAGCGAGGTGCCGGGCAGCCAGCCGCCAGGCGTCGACCAGCTCGGACTGCACGAACTCCGACAGCGTCCCGCCCCAGTCGAAGATGACTGCCTCCACCATCGGCTAGCGGCCGCCCTCCGGCGAGCCGTAGCCGCCGCCGCCCGGCGTCAGCATGCGCAGGACGTCGCCGGCGCGGAGGCGGACCGTGCACTTGTCGGAGAGGCGCTCGGCACGATCCTCGTCTCCTCGCCGTAGGAGCCAGTTCTCGCCCGGGGCGCCGTCCTCGCCGCCGGCCAGGCCCCAGGGCCGTGATGCGCGCCGCTCGGTGATGAGGCTGAGCGTGCAGTCCTCCAGCACCTCGACGTCGCGGTGGATGCCTTCCCCGCCGGGAAACCGGCCGGCGCCTCCGCTCCCCCGCCGGAGCCGGTACCGGCGGACGCGCAACGGGAAAGCCCGTTCGAGCGCCTCGACCGGCGTGTTCTTCGAGTTGGTCATGCCCGTGTGCACGCCGCTCATGCCCGCCTTGTGGGGGCGGCCTCCCTGCCCACCGGCCACCGTCTCGTAGTACACCCAGCCGTCGCCGCCCAGGAGGGTGTTGTTCATCGTCCCCTGGCTCGCCGCCCCGACCCGCTCGGGAAGGGCCTGGGCCAGGGCGCCCAGGCAGACGTCGGCGACCCTCGTGCTCGCCTCCACGTTGCCGGCCCCCACCGCCACCGGCGGCCGGGCGTTGACCACCGTGCCCTCGGGGGCGACGACGGTGACCGGCCGCATGGCCCCGCCGTTGGCCGGGATGGTGGGGTCGACGGCCGAGCGGACGGCGAAGGAGACGGCGCTCACCGTCACCGCCTCAACGGCGTTGACGTTGCCGGGGCGCTGGTCGTCGGTGCCCGAGAAGTCGAAGGTCACGGCGTCGCCGTCGATCGTCAGGGACAGGCGGATCCGGGAGGGGCGCTGCTGGTCGTCGCCCGGCCCGTAGGAGTCGAGCTGGTCCTCGAACGTCCAGGTCCCGTCGGGCGCGTCCGAGAGAGCGGCCCGCATCCGCCGCTCGCCGTAGTCGGTGACCTCGCCGAGCGGGGCGTCGGCGAACGATGCGAGGCGCTCGACGCCTACCACGTTGGCCCCCCGCTGGGCGTCGAGGTCG
Source organism: Acidimicrobiales bacterium (assembly GCA_036259055.1). Taxonomy (GTDB): domain Bacteria; phylum Actinomycetota; class Acidimicrobiia; order Acidimicrobiales; family AC-14; genus DASZJY01. Next base: position 13,536 of record DATACM010000279.1, read on the forward strand.
CCCCGGCGCTCGTCGGGCGTCCGGGAGTTGGCGCACAGGAGGGCCTCCACCTCGTCGGTGAGGAGCAGCGGTGGGATCCGCAGGCCCTCCTGGTACACCTCCACGGCGTCGGCGGGGATCGACCCCGGCGCCATCCCTCCCACGTCGGCGTGGTGGGCCCGGTTGGCGGCCCACCCGATCAGGCGGTCGCCGTTGGGCGTGAAGCCGCGCCCGCCGGCGCCAGAGGCAAAGCCGCGCCCGCCGGCGCCAGAGGCAAAGCATGGCGCTACAAGGGTGAGGTCGTTGAGGTGGGTGCCACCGCAGAACGGGTCGTTCAC